>JBDHXU010000167.1:0-6320 GCA_039810905.1 Cyclobacteriaceae bacterium
CCCCTTAACGATGTACATGAGAAATTGGGCGCCAAAATGGTCCCATTCGCCGGCTTTAACATGCCTGTCCGTTACTCCTCAGATATTGAAGAGCATATGACCGTAAGAAAAGGTGTGGGCGTCTTCGATGTCTCGCACATGGGTGAGTTTACAGTGAAAGGCCCTCATGCACTTGAGCTGATCCAGAAAGTAACCAGTAACGATGCTTCGAAACTGGTTGATGGGCAGGCCCAGTACTCATGTCTTCCCAATGAGACAGGTGGTATTGTTGATGATCTGTTGGTATATCGCGTGAAGGAAAATGACTACGTATTGGTGGTCAATGCCTCAAATATTGAAAAGGACTGGAATTGGATTTCAAAATACAATACAATGGGAGCGGAGATGAAAAACGTCTCTGACGATACCTGCCTGTTTGCTGTCCAGGGCCCCAAGGCTGCTGCTGTCCTGCAGAAACTGACGACCGTGAAACTGAGTGATATTCCTTATTATCATTTTGTGATCGGCAAATTTGCGGGACAGGAAAATGTGTGTATGAGCAACACAGGCTACACCGGTGCAGGAGGGTTTGAAATATATTGCGACAAGAAAGTAGCTCATGCCGTGTGGGATGCCATTTTCGCCGCCGGGAAGGATGCAGAGATTAAGCCAATCGGACTGGGCGCCCGTGATACGCTCCGACTTGAAATGGGTTTCTGTCTCTACGGTAATGATATTGATGATACGACCTCTCCGCTGGAGGCCGGACTGGCGTGGATTACAAAATTCACTAAAGACTTTGTCAACTCTGCGGCTCTGAAGAAACAGAAAGAAACCGGGGTAACCCGCAAGCTGGTTGGGTTCAAGATGATTGACAAAGGTATTCCCCGCCACGACTATCAACTTAAGGATGCTTCAGGAAGTGCAATCGGCAAAGTTACCTCCGGTACGATGTCACCTGTATTGGGCGTTGGAATTGGACTGGGATATGTAACTGTTGCAAATGCAGCAGCGGGAAGCGAAATTTTTGTTGATGTGCGTGGCAAGAACCTGAAAGCACAGGTCCATAAACTTCCTCTCATTTGAAAACGATTGACGTCTGCCTGAGTCCGGAACTGATGCATCTCTATCCGGTGCAGGACAGAACAGTTGTGGTGGTGGATATTTTTCGTGCCACCTCTTGCATGGTGACGGCTTTTGCCCATGGTGTTGAGAGCATAACGCCTTTCGCCAATCTGGATGCCTGCCGCTCTATGAAGTCTAAGGGATACATTACATCCGGCGAGAGGGATGGAAAGAAGGTGGAGGGCTTTGACAAAGGAAACTCACCCTTCGAGTACATGGGTCCGGATGTCGCTGGCCGAAAAATTGCATTCACCACCACAAATGGCACGCAAGCAATTGAAAAAGCGAAAGGGGCTTCAAAGATCGTTGTCGGATCATTTCTGAATCTTTCAGCCGTCACGAAATACCTTTTGCTGAGTGAGAACAATATTCTTGTGGTCTGTGCTGGTTGGAAAGGAAAAGTGAATCAGGAAGACACCATTTTTGCGGGTGCTCTCGTGGAGAAACTGAAGGACTACATTGACCCAGACTGCGATGCGCCGGTCATGGCACAACGGCTCTATCGAGAGGCCAAATCCGATATGGAGGATTACCTGAAAGACTCATCTCACGTGCGAAGGCTTGCCAGGCTGGGCATTCAGAAGGATATCGGATTTTGTCTTACACCGGACCAGTACCCTATTCTACCCGTCTTGAAAGACGGTATTCTGATGGTGCGCTAAAGAATTTCTAAGCTCGTTAGATTTTCCTAACACACGTTCGGCTCAGTCTGAATTTAAGTTTATCTTTCCGACCCAAATCAAAAAAAGTCCATGGTGGAGACGCTCAAGATCCAGGTGCAGAAAACGGACAAGTCCAGAAAAGCACAAGTTGACTTTAATAATCTCCCTTTCGGGAAAATATTTGCTGACCATATGTTTTTGGCGGACTACCGTAACGGAGATTGGTCCGATTTCCGTGTTGTGCCTTATGGTCACATGCAAGTGAGTCCTGCGACCCCGGCCATACATTATGGTCAGTCCATCTTTGAGGGGCTTAAAGCTTATCGCGGCACGAACGGTGAAGCTTTGGTGTTCAGGCCCTACGACAACTGGAAGAGGATGAACGTATCTGCCGACCGCATGTGCATGCCCTACCTGCCGGAAGATGTTTTTATGGAAGGCCTGCGTTCCCTTCTGAAGCTTGACCGCGATTGGATACCATCATCAGAAGGCAGCTCTCTTTATATCCGCCCCTTCATGTTCTCCGCGGATGAGTACATCGGCATTCGTCCTTCACAGGACTTTACCTTCATGATTATCAACTCACCGGTAGGTCCGTATTACTCTACCCCGGTGAAGGTGAAGATTGAAACACATTTTACGCGTGCCGTTGAGGGAGGTACAGGCTTTGCCAAGGCCGGCGGCAATTATGGCGGGTCATTGTATCCTGCAAAACTTGCCCAGGAAAAGGGCTACCACCAACTGATCTGGACTGACGGGAAAGAGCATAAATATGTTGAAGAGTCCGGCACGATGAACGTTATGTTTGTGTTTGACAACACACTCGTGACTCCTTCTCTTGGCGACAGTATTCTTCGTGGTATAACGCGCGACAGCGTACTTGCCCTGGCCAAACACTGGGGTGTCAAAGTGGAAGAACGCCGGGTATCTGTAGCGGAAGTTGTTGATGGCCTCAAAAGTGGGCGCTTAACGGAGGCCTTTGGCGCAGGAACAGCGGCCACGATCGCACACATCGAGCTTATCGGTTACGAGGAGAAGAACTACTACCTGCCTCCGGTAGAAAAACGCAAATTTTCGAACAGGGTGCTTCAGGAACTCGACGGCATCAAGCGGGGACTGATAGAAGATTCGTTCGGTTGGATGGAGGTATTTTGATCGGCAGAGTGAAGGACCCTGAATCAAACTTCAAGCGGGTCCTGTTTACGATTTTGAGAAGAGACAGCTATAAGCCTTCGGCTTTTGCTATCTTCGCACCGAAATTTTTCAAAACATGACATCTGACCAACTGAAAGACTTGAAGGCCCGAGTGGCTGCCTTGAGGAGGTATCTTTGACTACGATCGTAAACGCGTAGAAATCGAGGACGAAGAGCGTATAACCCAGCAGGCCGATTTCTGGAATAATCCCCGTCAGGCCGAAAATATTCTGAAAAATATCCGCGCCAAGAAAGTTTGGACGGATGCCTATGATGCCGTCACCAGGAAAGTGGACGACCTGGAAGTGCTTTATGAATTCCGACAGTCCGGCGATGCTACAGAAGAGGAACTTGAAGAAGAGCATAAGAAAGCATCGAAGGCTGTAGAGGAGCTGGAATTCAAGAAAATGCTGAGCAAGGAAGAGGATCAACTCAGCGCAGTCATTGAAATCAACCCGGGTGCGGGAGGTACCGAAAGTCAGGACTGGGCAGACATGTTGCACCGCATGTATATCATGTGGGGCGAGAAGAATGGCTACAAAGTCAGGGAGGTGGATTACCAGGCTGGAGATGTGGCGGGCATTAAGTCTGCCACTATAGAAGTTGAGGGCCCCTTTGCTTATGGAAAATTGAAATCGGAGACAGGAGTACACCGCCTGGTCAGAATCTCGCCTTTTGATTCCAACGCCCGCCGTCACACATCATTTGCTTCTGTGTTTGTTTATCCTGAAGTGGATGATACCATCAACATAGAGATCAATCCGGCAGATATCGAAATGCAGACTTCCCGATCAGGCGGCGCCGGCGGTCAGAACGTAAACAAGGTAGAGACCAAAGTGCAACTCACACATAAGCCGACGGGCATTGTGATTGTCTGCCAGGTGGAGCGTTCCCAGCATGCTAACCGGGAGAAGGCCATGCAGATGTTAAAGTCCAAACTCTACCAGATGGAGATGGAAAAGCGTTCTGCGGCCCGCGACAAGATTGAAGCTGGGAAGATGAAGATCGACTTCGGGTCACAGATACGAAACTATGTGCTCCATCCCTATAAACTAGTCAAGGATGCCCGCACAGGAGTGGAACGAACGGACGCACAGAACGTCCTGGATGGTGACCTGGATGACTTTATAAAAGCCTATCTGCTAGGCGCACAGGAGGCAGCAGCCAAACCCTGATTCAATTTCAATGGAGGCAAATCCTGAACAACTTTTGACAGAACCGCCTCTTCCTGGAGGTTCTGCTGAAAGCAGGTCCATCTACAATTCAGCTTTCTGGACACTCTGCCTTAGCTCGCTGTTTTTCTTTGCAAGCTTTAACATGATCATCCCCGAACTGCCTTCCTATCTCACTTCGCTGGGTGGAGGAGACTACAAGGGATTGATTATTTCATTGTTCACGCTGACTGCGTTGATTTCACGCCCCTTCAGCGGTACCCTGGCAGACCGCATTGGCAGAAAACCTATCATAATGGCGGGCTCCATGGTTTGCTTCGTTTGCAGTCTGCTGTATCCGTTACTCAGCACGGTCTATGGATTCTTCCTGTTGCGCCTGCTGCATGGATTCTCGACCGGGTTCACTCCAACGGGCCAGGCGGCCTACTTGTCTGATGTCATTCCGGCGGACCGGAGAGGAGAAGCCATGGGACTCCTTGGTACTGCGGGTACGCTGGGAATGGCAGGAGGCCCTGCTCTTGGAGGATGGCTGTCATCATCATTCTCTGTTCAGGCCATGTTCTATGTCTCATCCGGACTTGCCATCTGCTCATCCCTCATGGTAGTAGCAATCCGTGAGACTATGCATAATAAGCACCCTGTCTCCATGAAACTGCTTAAAATTCAGAAGTCGGACTTCCTTGAACCACGAGTCCTTGCTCCCTGTATCGTTATGGCATTGGGTGCCTACGCATACGGGACGCTATTCACGATCATTCCGGATTTTGGCGCCCATGTTGGCATCCAGAACAAGGGCCTCCTTTTCACTTATTTCACCGTTGCCTCTCTTCTTATACGGCTTATCGCAGGACGTACTTCCGACACCTATGGCCGTGTGACAGTCCTGAAGTTTTCAACATTACTCATGACGATGAGCATGCTGTGGATTTCATACGCCGATACCCAACTGCTGTTGATCATCGGTGTCTTTCTTTACGGACTGGCTCAGGGAGCCACTTCCCCAACTCTGCTGGCGTGGGCAACCGATCTGAGTGATCCGCTCAGGAAAGGGCGGGGCGTTGCTTCACTGTACATCTTCATGGAATTTGGTATCGGGATGGGTGCCCTCCTTTCCGGAATAATTTTTGGAAATCAGGCTGAAAGAATCTACCTGACCTTCCTCATCAGCGGAGGTTTGAGTGCCATAGCTTTCTTATATTTAATAGCACGCCGAACCATCACCGTTAAATGAGCCGACCCACTTTATTCCTGTTTTCATTCATATTTATAAGTGCGGCGGCTGTTGTCGCCCTGTTATTGGATGTACCATCGGCGTTCGCATTACTTAAACCGCTCATCCTGCCAGCGCTCATGGCATACTATGTTGCCATGGCCGAGAAGAGGATGAATTTGTTTGTTGCGGCTTTGTTTTTTTGCTGGCTCGGCGATGTTTTGCTGATCTTTCAGCCATCCGATGAAATATTCTTTCTTCTGGGCCTTGTGGCATTCCTTATCGGACATCTTCTGTATATCGCTGCTTATCGTAAACTTCAATTGCAGCAGGTAACCGATGCACTGCTCCGACTCCAGAGAATTCGTTGGTCTTTCCCAGTGTTGCTGGCAGGGACAGGGCTGGTTGCCATTCTTTTTCCAACACTGGGCTCCATGAAGATACCTGTGCTGATCTATGCCATCGTACTGATGGGTATGGTTGTCGCAGCAATCTTCAGATGGGGCCGGACAAACGAGAAAAGTTTTTGGTGGCTTCTGGCCGGAGCTGTTCTTTTTATGATATCAGATTCCCTGTTAGCCCTCAACAAATTCTATTCTCCATTTCCATGGAGCGGAGTGGCTGTGATGAGCACCTATATTATGGGGCAATACGGGATTGTCAGGGGTGCATTGTTACACTCAGAAAAACCTGTCAGTACTCAAACGCCTTGACCGACACGTCCGCGTAGAGGAACTGATTCAGAAGATCAAGTGTTTCTTCCTTTCCAGAAACTTCATAAATGATCAGGACATTTTGTCCTCCTTTCATTTCTCTTCTTTTGTGGAATTTTAGCCCCAATGTGGTGATTTCCTTCTCCAGTTCCGCCCTTGTTACCCTCCCGGTATCGTAAGTGATCTTGTAGGTTCTGATCTGATGAAAACGTTCGATTTGAAAAGTGAACTTGTCAAAAACGGCAAGAACAACAATCACGCCGAT
>JBDHXU010000168.1:0-6288 GCA_039810905.1 Cyclobacteriaceae bacterium
ATCAAGGAAGCCCTGGAGCGCATTTTCGTTCCCTTCTTTACAACCAAAAAGACAGGATCGGGCATCGGCCTAAGCCTGTCAAGGCAGATCATGCAAATGCACAACGGAAATCTTACCGTAAAGTCGGAACCTGGCGTTCGCACGGTCTTCACGTTGAAATTCTGAAATGCGGGGTTTAACCCATGAGGAATTCATCCCACTCCTCCTGTTTCATTCCGCTGATATCGCGAAGGAACAGGGTGTAGGAAGGTTTGTAAGGATGGCGCCTTAGTTCCATCTCGGCTTCTTCAGGAGTGAAGTCACCTTTTCTTGTGTTGCACCTTTTACACGCAGTAACCAGGTTCAACCAGCTGTGGGGGCCTCCCCTCGAGCTTGGCATCACATGGTCCAGCGTGAGCTCTCTTTTGGTACCACAATACTGACACTCAAAATTATCGCGCTTGAAAATATTCTGACGGGTGAGGTTGACCCCCTTGTATGGCGCATGCACGTAGCGATGCAGCCGGATCACAGAGGGCATGGGATAGGTGTGGGTGACCGAACGGATTTTGTGTCCGTTGGATGACCTGACCATCTCACTTTTATTCAGATACACCAGAACAAAGGCCCGCTCTACCGAACACACCATCAGGGGACTGAAGTCCTGGTTCAACACCAACACACGGCTGTCCATGTTGAAAAGATAAGGCCAAACTTTTGCGAAAGCAATAGCCTATCATTGCGACGCCGCCTGGTCAAGGAAGAAGCCGGCGAATGGAATGTACAAGATGACTGTAAACCTTGGTCTCAGGGTTGAGAATACCCTCTTCGGTGAGTCGGTCCTGGCGGACATGGCCGTATACATGAATGACTTTGTCCTCCTCAAGGATTAACCCAGCGTGATTCACTTCACCCTGAGGTCCGGCAAAAAAGGCGATATCTCCTGGCTTCGCGTCCGCAAATGATTTCACTTTCTTCCCCTGCCCGGCCAGCAACTTCACCTCCCGCTGAAGGGGGTATCCGGAAATCCTGAAAACCATTTGAATAAAGGCCGCTGCATCCAATCCAAACGGGCTCTTCCCACCGGCTAGTTCGGGTGCGAGTTGGTACTTCTTTGCAATCGAGGCCAGGAATTCAAAATCACGGCGTTGTCCAAGGGATTTGGATTCTCCGTTGAAAGCGAATTGCTCTTCCACTTTGAAAAGCTCAGAATTTGAGAAAGGCACGATGCTACCCATTACGATCGTGAGGGGCACTTTGCGAAATAAGACAGGGCTGGCAATATCGGTCGTAATCCTGTAGTCGCTGTTGCTGATCTGATCAAAGTACTCAGGTGAAATCAGGTGATGCTGTCTCGTATCAATCCAACCTTCGAATTGATCCGCATGAATACGTATGCGGGTCATCCGCCTGTCCTTCGAGAACTGCATCACTTCATAGTGATCGCCGAATAACAATTGTGAAGTTTGCTCAGTTGACGGTTGCTCATCCGCCCTGACAGAAACCAGGGCCAGACGACAAACACCGTGTTCGATGACTGATCCCATGGTCAGAGTTTCGTTCTGGCCAGTTCTCTTTTCACGTCTCTGTCCTTGATGGTGGCCCGCTTGTCAAAAAGCTTCTTCCCCCTCGCTACTGCTATCTCAAGTTTCGCAAAACCTCTTTCGTTTACAAAGATTCTGACTGGCACCAGGGTCAGGCCTTTTTCCTCCACACGAGCCCTTAGTTTGCGCAGTTCACTCTTCTTCATCAAGAGTTTCCGTTCCCGGGCCGCCTCATGATTGTAATGTGTACCCTCTGTGAAAGGAGTAATATTCATTCCCTTAACGAAAGCCTCATTACCATTAAAAAAAACATAACCATCCAGCAGGCTTGCCTTTCCTTCCCGGATGGACTTAATCTCTGTCCCTTTCAATACCAGACCCGCCACATACTTATCCAGCAACTCATATTCAAATGAAGCCTGCTTGTTGCGGATATTGACGGGCTTTGAAAATCTATCTGATGCCATAATGAAACTTAAGCCGGCCTGGTGAAAATCTTCCTGAGTCTGTCCTTTTTCAGCATCTTTTGTCCTGTTCGTCCCTTCGCAATCAGGCGGGACCCCACTTGGGCTTCAATGCTGCAAACTAACTCCATTCCTTTGATTTCTTCAACTGTCGCCGTTACCGTAACCTCCTCCCCGACGAATGCCGGAGCCAGATGATCAATTTGAACAAAGGTACCAACTCCTTCTTCATCCTCATCCTTCAGCTCTAAGAAGAAAAGCCGCGAGGACCATTCGAAGTCACGGGCAAGGGCGAAAGTGGAGTACACTTCATGCAGTAATTCACCATTGAAGATGGCCTGGTCTTCATGCACAATGATCCTGGTAAATGACTTCTGATCACCCGGTTTGAAAAGCGACTTCATGATTTCAAGCGTATTATCTGCAACGGATATAAATGCACCTCTTACAACTATTCAATTTTAAATTACTTATTACTCCCTTACAGCGCCAGGTTTGGCACCGGCGCGGCAGTCTGGTCCACAAATTCACCCGCGAGATATTTATAATGTGCGGCCATGGCAATCATCGCCGCGTTATCCGTACAGTGCTCAAATGCGGGTATGAAAGTCTTCCATCCCAGTCTGGTTCCTGTTTCTTTAAGGGCATGCCTCAGTTGACTGTTGGCCGACACACCACCTGCTATGGCAATTTCGGTGATCCCGGTTTGACGGCTCGCCTGCTGCAGTCTGGTCATCAGCATGCTCACCAGTTTCGACTGCAGACTTGCGCAAATATCATTCAGGTTCTTCTCCACAAATGCGGGGTCCTTTTGTTTTTCGTCCCGGATGAAGTAGAGAAATGCCGTCTTGATACCGCTGAAGGAAAAATGCAAACCTGGCATGTCCGCACCCGGAAATGAAAAGCGTCTGGGGTTACCATTGGCTGCATAGCGGTCGATCAAAGGTCCGCCCGGATAAGGAAGGCCCATGATCTTGGCTGCCTTATCAAAAGCCTCACCCACGGCATCATCCTGTGTCTCCCCGATGATTTCCATATCAAGGTAATTCCGAACCACGACCAGCTGTGTATGTCCGCCGCTGACGGTCAGGCAAAGAAAAGGAAAGGAAGGTTTTGGCTCGTCTATGAAGTGTGCCAGTATGTGGGCCTGCATATGATTCACTTCTATCAAAGGAATTTGACGCGCCAGCGCCAGTCCTTTTGCAAAGCTCACGCCTACGAGCAGCGCACCCATCAACCCCGGCCCGCGTGTGAAGGCCACTGCATCCAGGTCCTCAAGTTTGATTTGCGATTGGGTCAGGGCATCTTCAACCACGCTGACAATTTTTTGCTGGTGTGCGCGGGAAGCCAGTTCCGGTACCACACCTCCGTATTTCTGGTGAACGCCCTGCGAGGCTACAATATTAATGAGTACCTTGCCGTTGCTGATCACAGAAGCGGATGTTTCATCACAGGATGACTCGATGGCAAGGATGGTAGGCCGCATGGCGTAGTCAATGAACTGGCAAGGTATAAAAATCCGGACGCTGAAATGGGGCAGGCGGATTCTCGTGTACGGCACAACTGCTTTGGCGATTGCTTTTGCCGGCGCATTTGGCATCCTCCAGATTCCATATGTACAGGAATCCCTGCTCAGCCGCATCATGGAGCGCTTCTCCGCCGTATCCGGCTATGAGGTCGACTTTGATACCTTCTATCTCGTTTGGTATGACAGGCTGGAAATCACAGGGCTGAGAATTACGGATCCTGAAAAGAATCCCATGATCGAGGCAGGGAAGCTTTTCGTCAACTTCAGCCTCAGGAGCGTCTACCAGGGCGGAGATATCTATCTTGATGCTGTTTCCCTCCAGGGAGGAGCAGTCAATCTCGTCACGATTCCCTCAACTGACTCCACATCTGATCTCAACATCAACCTCTTCATTGCGGCCATCAACAAGCAGCTTTCTTCAGGAAAGGGTGGCGGTAATCCTGCGAAAGTCAACATAGGAGAGATCATACTCGAGCAATCACACTTTTCTTACAACAATTCCGAGAAAGACTCCATCCCGAAAGGATTTGATTACAATCATTTTCAACTGGCGCTCGATGAAGGCAACGTGGATAACTTCAAAGTGATCGGGGATACCATCGAGTTCAATGTAAATTCTCTTGAGTTGAAAGACCAAAAGACGGAGCTGACTGTCACGCAGCTAAGCACCTTCTTCAGGATAAGCCAGAAAGCCATGGAGTTTCAGGGCATCAGCCTTGACGCCAACCGGAGCCACATCTCCGACACATTGATCCTCCGATATGACAGCCAGGCTGACCTCAGTGACTTCAACAACAAGGTATCCATCCATGCATTGCTCAAGGACACGCGGCTCTACCCGGAGGATATCTCATTGTTTACCCAGGGACTCGAAACATGGAAGAAACCCCTGGTGGTTAACGGAAGATTTTCAGGCAGGGTAAATCACTTCGTTTTCTCACCTATGGAAATCCTGATCGGAAATTCGGCAGTCAGAGGCAAGGTTGAAATGGATGGTCTGCCCGCCATTCGGGAGACTTTTATCAATGCAGGTCTCTCGCCTTCCGTAGTTGATCCTGCCGATATCGCTTTCCTTCTTCCTTCCAATGTCGCTGCCAGCCTCGGCGGGCTCGGCACCATAAAGATGCACGGAAGCTTCATCGGCTTCATCACCGATTTTGTGGCCAACGGGGATTTCAATACACGATTCGGGAACATTAAATCGGATATCAACTATAAGATCAGCGAGGACATAGGGCAAACCGCCTACAGCGGCAATCTGCAACTTGCAGAATTTGACCTGGGGAGGTTCCTGGGTGATACCGTCAACTTCCAGCACGTAAGCATGAAAGGGAAAATTTCCGGGAAAGGCTTCACTGAAAAAACTGCCGACTTCATCCTCAACGGTGACATTTCCTCAATCGGCCTCTTGGGGTATAACTACACCAACATTCAGTCGAATGCCCGATTTGCCAACCAGTTCTTCAACGGAGCATTGAAGATCGACGACCCTAATCTTCAGTTTGACATGACCGGTTCAATTGATCTGCGGGGGGATCTGGATCTCATTAACATTGAAGCGCGACTCGACACAGCCCTCCTCAAGCAATTAAAGCTAACCCATGAGGAAGTGTTTCTTCAGTCTTATCTCAACATCGACAGCAGGGGTCTTAAACTGGATTCCATAACTGGCAAGGCCCTTTTCAAGAATACGCGGCTCCAGTTCAGAGATGAGTCCATCCGTTTCGATTCCGTTCACATTGTGTCATCAGATGATGACGGGATGAGATCGTTGTCGTTGCGCAGTAGCGTTGCCGATTTGTCCCTCACCGGGAATTTCTACTACACTACACTTTTCGGCGACATACAGACCCTCATTCATGAATTCCTGCTGAATCTCAAGAACGATCCAGAGGCTATCCGCAAATACTACGCTTCAAAGAAGAAAGCAACACAGGCATACAAAGCCACCATCAAGGCTACGGTTCACGATGCCAATCCCCTGTTTGATGTTCTCGATCTCAACCTCCGGGCGTCGCCCGAAACCGTAGTGGAAGGAGAATTCTCAAACAGCTCCACCTCCGTATTACGCGTCTATTCACGCCTGGATACTCTTGAATATGAAGGCAAGGTCTTCTCAGGCAACGAAATTGAATTTGACGGCAGCAAGGTCCGCGATAGCACACGTGTGCTTGCCCAACTTACGCTGCGTTCCGACCATCAATACATTGACCGGAACCTGTCAACCAAGAAACTTTTTGCCGAAGGAATCTGGGACCGGGACCACATAGACCTGGAAGTGGATGTTGACCAGGACGGATTTGACAATAAGGCCAGGATCCAGGCAGAAGTAGACTTCCTGAGTGACAGTACCCGGGTCAGGCTGCTTCCTTCGACCATCAGCATTCTTCAGGACGATTGGACGGTTAACCAGGGGAACTACATGCTCATCAAAGGAAAGGAGTGGGCCATCCACCAGCTGGGTTTTCGCCATGATGATCAGCTTATACGACTCGATGGTCAGGTCTCACACGATCCCCTCAAAGTCCTGACCCTGGAGGTGACCAACTTCGACCTATCCTTCCTGAACTTCTTTACGAGGGAGAAATTCAAGGGATTGCTCAGTGCAGAGGTGAAATCGAAAGATCTCTACCAGAATGCCTTCCTCGAAAATATTCTGCGCATCGATTCACTCACCATCAACAATTTCCTTGTTGGTGATATCAAAGGAAATAACTCCCGTAATCCTGAAACGGGCCATTTCAATATCGACTTGACGGTCGACCGGCTGCAA
>JBDHXU010000169.1:0-6223 GCA_039810905.1 Cyclobacteriaceae bacterium
CCGAATGTGACGATCGGCTTTCAGTGTGAGCCCTTCCCTGTCGAGATGGTGGTGAGAGGATATCTTGCCGGCCATGCGGGACGTGAGTATCGGTCGGGAAAGCGCACACTCTGCGGTGTTACACTTCCGGAAGGACTTAGGGAAAATGACCCACTGCCCCATCCCATCATCACTCCTACCACCAAAGCCAAGGTGGGACATGATGAGGATATCTCACGCGACGAAATACTTAAGAGAGGACTGGTGACCGAGGCGGACTACGCGATCCTGGAAAAATATGCCCTCGCACTTTTCAGGAAGGGATCGGAGATGGCGGCTCAACGCGGATTGATCCTGGTGGACACCAAATATGAATTCGGGAAGCACAACGGCACCATCTATCTGATCGATGAGGTGCACACGCCCGACTCATCGCGCTACTTCTACCGCGACGGTTATGAAGACCGCCAGAAGAAAGGCGAACCGCAGAAGCAGTTATCGAAGGAATTTGTCAGACAATGGCTTATCGAAAATGGTTTCCAGGGCAAGGATGGACAGAAAGTTCCGGAAATGACAGACGCTATTGTGGCCTCCATCTCGGCTCGTTACCGCGAACTATATGAGCAGGTCACGGGCCATCAACTGGTAAGCCTTAATTCCTCACCGATATTGGAACGAATTCAACAAAACATCGTTAATTCCTTAAAATAGACTAATTTTAAGGCCTCAGGTTATGGATCATTCCAGCACTGGTAAATTGACAAGCATGAAATACACGATCGACAAGCAGGAGAAGTACAGTTTATTGAAGCTTCACGAGGAAAAGCTGGATTCCAATGTGGCCCCGGCGCTCAAGTCTGAACTCATCACCCTTCATGCGGAAGGGTTCAGAAATATTGTTCTGGATCTCTCTGAAGTAAAGTACACCGACAGTTCCGGCCTCAGTGCCCTCCTCGTAGGCAACCGGATCCTTCAGGAGGATGGCGGCATGTTCGTACTGGCCAGCCTCTCCGATCATACCATGAAACTCATCAAGATCTCCCAACTCGACAGTGTACTCAATATCGTTCCCAGTGTGGAAGAGGCCGTGGATGCCGTCTTCATGCACGAAATTGAGAAGGACATGAAAGAGGGGGAGTAAGCTAAAAGCTAAAAGCTAAGAGCTAAGAGCTAAGAGCCAAAAGCCAGAACCTAATTAAGCTTTGTCAATCAAGCTAACAATCCTGGGTTCCAGCGGAGCGCTGCCTGCCTATGGCAGGTTTCCATCTTCCCAGCATCTCACTATTCAGAATCAGAATTTCCTGGTCGACTGTGGCGAAGGAGCCCAGATGCAGCTTATCAAACTCGGACTGAGCGTTCACCGCATCCAGCGGATCTTCATCAGTCACCTGCATGGCGATCATTACCTCGGGCTGATGGGCTTGATCTTCTCCATGCATCTCCAGAAGCGGGAGTCAGATCTGCATATCCATTCACACTATGGGCTCGATGAGATTATTCTTGCCCAACTCAGGTATTCAAGATCTTCACTGAATTTCCGTCTCATATTTCATCCGCTTCAGGATGGCGTACATGAAGTGATTGCGGATGATGAGCTTTTCACCGTGGAAGCCTTTCCACTAGAACACAAGATTCCCACCAGCGGATTCCTGTTCCGGGAAAAGCCCGGCTCCCGGCGGATGGACAAGGCCAAACTTCCGAAAGGGATGCCCTTACAAGATATTGTCTCACTCCGCAGCGGACAAGATGTCGTTGACGACAAAGGACACGTGGTATACAAAGTTTCTGATTATACCCTGCCTCCGAGGCAAACATTTTCTTACGCTTATTGTTCTGATTCACAGCCATCGGATAGTTACAGGAAGGTCATCCAGGGTGTAGATCTGCTTTATCACGAAGCTACATTCATGGAAGATGAGAAAGACAAGGCGCGGCTGACCAAACACAGCACGGCTAAAGAGGCAGCAGAAGTGGCAAGTGAAGCCGGAGTGAAGAAGTTATTGATCGGGCACTTTTCTGCACGATACAAGGAACTCAGCCCTGTGCTGAACGAGGCGAAGAGCGTATTTTCGTCCTGCGAGCTGGCCGTAGAAGGACAAAGCTATGAACTGAAGCCATGATGGAGGATATAGAGAAAAAGAAGAATACCCTATTTGTTGTCCTTAGCGGGATCTTCCTCACCAATGCGCTGATGGCAGAAATGATCGGCATCAAGATCTTCTCCGGGGAACGAACGCTGGGCCTGGAACCCGCCCATCTGCAGCTGTTCGGCTTTACCATGGACTTCAACCTCACTGCCGGCGCCGTGATCTGGCCGGTGGTCTTTGTGACCAGTGACCTGATCAACGAATACTTTGGCAAGCCCGGGGTGAAGAGGATCAGCTACCTGTGCGCTGGGTTTATAGGATACTCTTTCATTATTCTCTTCCTCACCATGAAGCTACCCCCCGCCGACTGGTGGCTGGAGGCCAATGGAAAAGATCCATCCGGAAACTACTTCAATATGGATTTTGCATTCAACAAGATCTTCGGCCAGGGAAACAGGATCATAGTCGGCTCCCTCGCGGCGTTCCTCCTCGGGCAGCTGGTGGACGTGTTTGTCTTTCAGAAACTTCGTCGCTGGACAGGACACCGTGCGCTGTGGTTACGTTCCACCGGTTCCACGATTGTCTCCCAGTTCATCGACAGCTTTGTTGTGCTCTTCATCGCCTTCTACGGAACCTTTAGTAACACGCAGATCATTGCCATTGGCACCACCAACTACATCTTCAAATTCCTTGCTGCCCTGCTCATGACGCCGTTGATCTATATCGGTCATTCCCTCATCGATGGCTACCTGGGCAAAGAACACGCCACCCGTATGTCGGATGAGGCTGCGCTGAAGAGTCAGGGATTCTTGTAAGTGAAGAGTTAAGAGCTAAAAGTGAAGAGTGACGCATCAACTCTTAACTATTATCTTTTCACTATTCACTCTCCTGCAATTGTCCAGCACAATCGCCGTTGCAACCGATGCATTCAATGATTCGGCGTGGCCGTATCGCGGGATGGTGATACGATGGGTGATGAATTTTTCCACTTCGGAGGATATGCCCTTCGACTCATTGCCAATGACGATGAGTCCACCGGAAGGAAATGCGAACCGGTGCACATCTTCCCCATCCAGGAAGGTACCCATCACCTTTCCTTTGTAGTCTTTAAGAAAGTCAGGCAACCGGGTACAGGTCAACTGAACACGGAGAAACGATCCCATGCTGGCGTTGATGACTTTGGGATTATAGAGTTCCGTTGTCTCTTCTGATGCGATTATGTTCTTCAAGCCAAACCAGTCGGCCATCCTGATGATGGTCCCCAGGTTTCCAGGGTCGCGGATGTCATCAAGTACGAGCGCCATCTCATCCATCTTCAGGGAGAGTATCCCCGGCGCTTTCATCCGGACCACTGCGAGACCTGCGTCATTGCTTTCGACAGCACTTAGTTCAGACAATTGATCCTGATTCACTTCAATGATTTCATGGGCCCTTGATTTTTCTGATGTCTTCAGTGAATCCAGGAAGGAAGCTGTGCCCGCGAGCAACTGCACCTCATAATCGGAGGACAAAGTTTCCTTCAACGCCTTGGCTCCGTGGACGAGAAAACATTGTTCCGCGAGGCGGTATTTCTTTAATTGCAATGACTTAATGAACCGAGCCCTGGCCTTTGAAATCATGGATGATGTGGTGCGGAAAGTTACCAAATTTTCGCTCTGGCTTGGTGTCATTGCAATCGCCTGGGGATGTGTGGGAACCAAATACCTCGAGAAAGATCAGAAGCTCCTTTATAAGCAATCCATCAGATCGCCACGAGGCTTTGACCGTGAAGGCATGGGTGACATTTTTGTCCAGAAAGCCAACCGGCGCCTGTTTGGTCTCCCCATCAACAGTCTAACGTGGATGTATTACTGGGGCCTTAAGAACTTCAACAAGGAGACTTCATGGCCCATCCGCAGTAAGAATGACTTCATCCGGAAGAAGGCCAAAGTGGAGAAGAAATTCGATGCCAAGATCGCAGCGGCAACGCGACAGCGGAAGGTAAGCACTCTGCAATTCCGTAAGGCCCAAAAGATCGATGCCCTGAATCAGCAAATTGAAAACGGGAATAATCCCATGCAATGGGGTGAGAAAGTGTCGGTCTATGACACATCAAATGTGAAGGCAACGGTCGACCGGCTGAACAATTACCTTTTCAACCACGGTTATTTCGAAGGAAAGACACATACGGAGATAAGTGAGTATAAGAAGCGGATATCAGTGGTGTATGTCATGGTTCCCGGCCAGCCATTTGTGTATGATACACTCATGTACCGCGGGAATGATTCCATAGTAATGGGCCTGATCCTGAAGTCCCTGCCGGTGAGCAAGATCAGAGTGGGCGACCGGTATGACCAGAGGAAACTGAGTGACGAGAGAGACCGCATTGATCTTTTACTTAAAGACCACGGCTATTATGATTTCAGCAAGCAGTATATCGACTTTCAGGTGGATACCACCTACGGTCATAAGCACAGCATTGCGCTGCAAATGTCCATCGCCGATCCCATTATGCGCAACAGTCACAAGACTTTTACCATTGATTCCATCACTTTCACCACCGATGCTACACTCAATAAACTGGACACGATGAAAAGAAAGGTGAAAGATTACAAAGGGATTGAGTATCGTTACTTCGTGGATCAGTACAGTAAAAAGATTCTCAATCAACGTGTCTTCCTTCATCGCGACAGTCTGTACAGCCGCACCAATACTTTTGCCACGCAGCGACAGCTGGCAAACCTGGACATCTTCAAGTTCGTCAACATCAACTACGACTCCAGTGGAGGGAAATTCATCGCCAATATTTTCACCAGTCCGTTGGAACGGTATTCATGGACCAATGAGGCGGGCGTTTCGGTGACGCAGGGCTATCCGGGCCCGTACTACAGTCTCAGTTTCAAGAAGCGCAACATCTTCCACGGGCTGGAGATATTTGAATTGAATGGTCGGTTTGGATTCGAAGGTGTAGCGCCTGTGACCCAGGAGCAGGGCATTTACCAGAGCACTGAAGCAAATATCAACGGAAGCGTCACTTTTCCCCAGTTCCTGCTTCCTCTTGGCGAGCGCTCCGACCGTTTGGGGAAGTTCAACCCCAAGACACGCCTGCTGGCCGGATTCACCTACACCGATCGCCCGGAATACCAGCGTCAGAATGTTACCATCTCTGACACCTACACGTGGGAGAACAAGAGGACTACGCTATACTCTTTTACCCTTGTGAATCTGCAGATCATCCAGTCCACCCTCACCTCCGATTTCGAGAAACTCCTGAAAGATCTTCAGGCACAGGGCAATAACCTCATCAACTCCTTCAAGCCTTCGATAGTGAGTTCGATGATCTTTTCCATGACGTGGAACCCCAACAATTACGGAAACGCAGACCGATCCTCCTATTTCATGCGGGTGCAGGCAGAAAGTGGAGGTGCATTTTCCAGTCTGTATGATTCGACCTTCGCCACCAAACGGGGGCTTGAGACTTATCAATACATAAGGCTCGGCCTGGACATCAGGAAGAAAGTTGTGATCGACAAAAACACTTCACTGGCATGGCGGTTCAACACCGGTGTGGCCTATGCATATGGTAAAAACAATTCACTTCCATACGAAAAATACTTCTTCATCGGCGGCAGCAACAGTGTGAGGGCGTGGAGGCCACGCAGGCTTGGCATTGGATCCTCTCCTCCACCCGTGAATGCAGACGTCGCCAAGAACGGATACTTTGACTACCGTTATGAGCGGCCGGGAGAAATATTGCTGGAAGCAAGTGTGGAATGGCGTAAGAAGCTGTTCGGGTTTGTCAATGGCGCCTTCTTCATTGATGCCGGCAACGTCTGGTCCTTCCAGCAACTTCCGGCAGCGGGAACCGGATTACCTGAGTGGGCAGACCAGGGTAATACCAAGTTTACACTGGACAACTTCTATAAGGAGATTGCCGTCGGTACAGGCTTCGGCCTTCGGTTTGACTTTTCCTTCCTGGTGTTGAGGCTCGACCTTGGCATAAAAGCCTGGGATCCATCCAGAAAAGAGGGAGATCGTTTCGTGTTGGGCAACTTTGCCTTCTCCGGGCCATATAGCCTCGACCGCGAGCCGGTGATATGGAATATAGGGATCGGGTACCCTTTTTAAGTGAAGAGTGAAGAGTGAAGAGTGAAGAGCGAAGAGTGAAGAGTGAAGAG
>JBDHXU010000170.1:0-6098 GCA_039810905.1 Cyclobacteriaceae bacterium
TTCAACAACTTCACCTGGATGATTCCGTTGTTCTTTGTTGTTCAGAGCGTACTGGCCTTCAGCCTGCTGGAACTGGTCAACTATGTCGAGCACTACGGGATCCTTCGCCGCGAAACAAGTCCCGGCCAGTATGAGCGTGTCAATCCCCTGCACTCCTGGAACGCCAGTCATCTTATCAGCAATTTCTTTCTCTTTCAGCTACAACGACATTCAGATCATCATTACAACGCGATCAAACGCTACCAGGTACTGGATCACTATGACCAGAGTCCGCAACTTCCTTTTGGCTACCCTACCATGATTCTCGTAGCCATGGTTCCTCCATTGTGGTTCCGCATGATGGATCCCAGGCTTGACACCTGGGCTTCTCAGGCTGCAGATTCAGATTCCTATGCATTCAAATCCTGATCTAAAATGTTCAAGCGCATTCTCATCGCCATTGCGGGGCTGATCCTCGCCGGCATCATTTACATGGGTGTTTCATTCGTCCCCATCATGGCCGGAATGGCTGCAAAGACGATGTGCTCGTGTGTTTTCGTTCTGCATCGCACCCCTGAAAGTGTGATTGAAAAAGAACTGTCTGTCTTCCCGGGTCTGGGTTCAGCCAAATTCACCTTTGAGGATTCCGCTGCGGTTACAGGTAAGATTCTATGGGTAACGAAGAAGGCAATCTTCAGGAAGGGACTGGGATGCACGCTGCTTTCAGAACGATCCGAAGCGGAAGTGCGCAGCCAATCTGTGGTACTACCCTCCTCTCCGCAGGTCGATCAGGACACCATCAACTGGCCCGACGGCAACATGCTGTCGTCCATTGAGTGGCCCGGTGTTCAATACACAAAAATTCATGAGGCGGTGGATGAAGCTTTTGCCGAACATGATCCTGCCAAACCAAAGAATACCCTTGCGGTGGTGGTGGTATACAAGGGCCAAATCATTGCAGAGAAATATGCCGAAGGGTTGGATTACAATTCGCGGCTCACCGGCTGGTCCATGACCAAGTCGATCACCAATGCATTGGTGGGGATATTGGTGAAAGAGGGCAAGTTGAAGGTGGATGAACCGACACCTGTAGCTGCCTGGGCCAATGATGATCGCAAAAAGATTACCCTGAACAACCTGCTGCAGGCGAGCAGCGGCCTGGAGTGGAATGAATCGTATTTCCTGCCGGGAGATTTTCACAACATGTTCATGCACAGCGATGACAAAGGAGGCTATGCAGCCATGCAGCCACTGGATCACGAGCCGGGAACATTTTGGGAATATTCCAGCGGTACCACCAATCTCCTTTCCAAAATCATTCGCCAAACCGTTGGAGATTCCGCCTACTATCGCTTCCTGTATGAGAAACTTTTTTACAGGATCGGCATGCATCACAGCCTCATCGAACCTGATGCTTCAGGTACTTTTGTCGGGTCCTCTTACGGTTACGCAAGTGCGCGCGACTGGGCGCGACTGGGTCTCTTGTACCTGCGGGATGGAAAGTGGGGCGAAGATCAAATTCTGCCAGAGGGATGGGTAGCGTATTCGCATACTCCCGCTCCAGCCTCGCCGCTCGGACAATATGGTGCGCAGTTCTGGCTGAATGCGGGAGCAAAAGACCACCCTGAGAAATGTTATCATCCCGGCCTGCCCAATGAAGAGTATGGCGCCGAAGGATTTGAAGGCCAGTATGTGTTTATCATTCCTTCGCGGAAACTGGTGGTTGTACGCCTGGGTGTGAGTCACCATGGCTTTGATATCACCGGTTTAACCAACAGGATATTGGAAGCACTTCCGGGACCCAAATCCTGAGGATGGGCCGTTTCTCGTTCAGGCAGTTCGAAATCTGTGATGACGATGCCACCATGAAGGTGGGCACCGATGCGGTACTTCTGGGCGCGTGGGCTCAGGTAACAGGCTGCAAAAGAATTCTTGATGTCGGCACCGGATGCGGTGTCATCGCTTTAATGATGGCCCAGAGAACCTCAGAAAACACGGCCATTGATGCAGTAGAAATTAACGAGCCGGATTTCAGGCAGGCCTGCACCAACGCCGGAACCTCGCCCTGGAAATCCAGAATAAAGATTCATCATACTCCGGTCCAGGATTTTGTCTCGCCGGAAACCTATGATCTGATCGTATCCAACCCGCCTTACTTCTCTTCAAGCCTGCTTCCGCCTGAACAGGACAGGGCGGCCGCCCGCCACGACCTCCGGCTTACTGCCACCGACCTTTTGAAAGCTGCGACCCGATTGTTGAAAGATGATGGAAGGCTGGCCTTGATTCTTCCAACGGTTGAAAGTGAGCCTTTTATTCGCCTTGCAAAGTCCTTCGGAATGCATCTGTCACGACTGACTCGATTTTACACCCGCAAAGGCAAACCCCAGGAGCGTTCATTAATGGAATTTGCCCGGCACCCGCAATCCGTTCAGGAGGACACACTTCTTTTGTATGACCACGGTTCCTCCTGGTCAGTTGACTACGCCCGCCTTACAAAGGATTTCTATTTGCCACGGTCATAAGAAGCTGCCATAATTCTAAACATTTCCTTAATGTTGCAGCCGTGAAAAAGACAATCGCCCTGCTCAGCTTCTTTCTGGCCCTTGTCGTCTCTACCTATTCACAGACCAATGCTCCCCTGCACATTCAAAAGGCAAAAGGCGCAATCAAGATTGATGGCGTGATGGATGAGGCCGATTGGGAATCGGCAGAAGTGGCAGGCAACTTCAGACAATACTTTCCATTCGATTCATCTTATGCCGAGACCAAGACGGAGGTCAGGGTCACCTACGACGATCACTTCATCTATGTGTTCGCTGTGATGAAGAAACCACTTCCCGGGAAATATGTGACCCCATCTCTGCGCAGGGATTATCGCGGGGAAGCTTATGATGCTTTTGTCGTAGTGCTGGACACTTACAAGGACAGGACCAACGCCTTCCAGTTTGGCATAAATCCCTATGGTGTACAGCGCGAAGGACTCGTATCAAACGGTGGTACCAACTCAGAGGATCTTAGTCTCAATTGGGACAACAAGTGGTACTCGGAAGTGACGCGGCAGGAGAATGGGTGGAGTTGCGAGTTTGCCATTCCTTTCAAGACCATCCGGTATAAACATGGGCTCACGTCCTGGTATGTCAACTTCTACCGAATCGATTCTCAGTTTACCGAGCGATCTACCTGGTCACCCGTTTCAAGAGCCTATCCCCTGGTGAACCTTGCCACCTTGCGTGAACTGATCTGGGACAAACCGCTTGAGCATCCGGGAGGAAATGTTTCCATCATCCCTTATACCGCTGCAAGGTCTCAGCAGAACTTCGAAGACGGCACTCCCAAGCAAAGCGAAATTACTATTGGCGGCGATGCCAAGATTGCGGTGGGCCCGGCACTCAACCTGGATCTCACCGTCAACCCTGACTACTCCCAGGTGGAGGTAGATCAACAGGTGACCAACCTCAGCCGGTTTGAAATCTTCTACCCGGAGAAACGACAGTTCTTCCTCGAGAACGGCGACCTGTTCGCCAATTTCGGATACTCCAACATGAGGCCGTTCTTCTCCCGACGGATCGGGGTCACAAGGGATCCTTCCACGGGTCAGAATATCCAGAATGCGCTATACGGAGGTGTAAGACTCAGTGGCAAGATCAACAACAACTGGCGTGTGGGGATGATGACCATGCAGGCGGCAGAAGACAAATCCATCGGCCTTCCCACCACCAACTATACAGTGGCCGCGGTTCAGCGTAAAGTGTTTTCACGCTCCAATGTCAGCTTTATCGCCATCAACAAACAGGCCTTCACGGATACCGCTTACAATCGCCTGCTGGGACTGGAATACAACCTTGCTTCGAAAGACAACAAATGGACCGGAAAAGCATTTTATCACCGCTCCTTTGATCAGCACAAGAAGGACAGTACTTGGGCAAGCTCCATGCAGTTCACTTACCAGATTCCGAAACTGGAGATAGACTTTCTCGCTCAATCCATCGGCGCCAATTACAACCCTGAAGTGGGCTACGCACCGCGCACACGGTTCACGCGGGTGTCGCCGGAGGCCTACTACAGTTTCTATCCTCACTCCAAGATCATCAACAACCACGGACCCGGCACCGACATCGACTATATATGGACGGACATTTGGGGGGCGACTGACTGGGATGCCAACATCTGGTACAAGATCACCTTTCAGAATACTGCTCAGTTCTTTACGCGCATCCGGCGCGACTATGGAAAAGCATACTTTGCCTTCGACCCAACCTTTCCTGCTGACCCTGCCAACGCCGTGAATCTTCCGGCAGGATCAGAATACTGGTGGAATTCCGTCATCCTCAATTACACCTCCAACCAGAGAAAGAAGTTCTTCTTCAATTTCCAGTCAAGGTTGGGCGGCTATTATAATGGCGAGCGACAGAACATAGATGGTGCGGTCAATTACAGGATCCAGCCACACGCCGTGATCTCGATGAACTTCAGTTACAACAGGATTCGTCTGCCCAAACCTTACAACAGTACCGATCTGGTGTTGCTGGGTCCAAAGTTCGATATCACTTTTTCGAGGAAGGTTTTCTGGACCACCTATTTCCAGTACAACAACCAGATCAACAACCTGAACATCAATTCGAGGCTGCAGTACCGGTTCAAGCCGGTGTCTGACTTCTTCCTGGTCTACACCGACAACTACTTTGCCGAAGCCTCCTCACATGACCAGGTCTTCTACGTAGGCCAGCCCAAACTCAGGGCACTGGTGGTGAAACTAACGTATTGGTTCAACTTGTAATTTAATCCCTGCCCCGGGCATAGTTTCGTTACCGTCCCGAGCATACATGCCGTTGTCGTATATTGATGGAAACGGTTTCTATGATCCTTGCGCTAACGGGTGGTTTTCTTGGAAGCGGAAAGACGACTGCCATAACAGGAGCGTGCCGCCTCCTGATGGACAAAGGGATTCAGACAGCCGTAATCACCAACGATCAGGGTAAACAGCAGGTCGACAGTTCGCTGACTACCTCCCTGGGTATTCCAACAGCCGAAGTAGCCGGCGGATGTTTTTGTTGCCGGTTCGAAAAGCTGCGGGAGAATCTGCAATACCTCATGCGCACGGTCCAGCCTGAAATCATTTTTGCTGAATCCGTTGGTACCTGTACGGACCTGGTGGCCACAGTAGTGAAACCCATCAACCAAATTGATCCGGAAGTCAGGGTCGTGGTGTCCATCTTCGCCGACGCTGCTTATATGAAAGGACTCATGGATGGAAGTCACTCCTTTGAAGATGAGAATGTGCGCTACCTGTATCAGAAGCAACTGGAGGAAGCCGATCTTATTATGCTGAACAAGTCGGATCTCTTGTCATCAGAACAGATGAACGATGTGGTCACCTTCATTGGCAACGAATATCCGGGTAAAAAGACCGAGGTGATCAGTTCCCTTTCGCGTGAAGACATCGGCAGTTGGATTGACCTCCTGAGAGATTCATCTACTACGACGCGCCCCTCACTGGACATCAACTACGATACTTACGGTGCCGGCGAGGCAGCCCTGGCCTGGTTCGACAAGGAAATTGAAATTACCAGCCCTGCACAAGATGCGATCAGGGTGGCGCTGCATGCCATTAACGCGATTCATCAGCAACTGATCTCGCGTGGAATATTGATCGGACACCTGAAGTTCTTCATCGAGTCACCCGCATGGAGCCAGAAGATCAGCATTACACCCACCGGGTCCAGCCATTCCCTCCGGCAGCCCGTTCCAGCGGCGGAGCGTATGAAGATGTTGATCAATGCCAGGGTATTGGCGAGCCCTGAAGTCCTGTCACAAATTGTAGACGGTGAGCTGGAGCATACTATTGCATCCATGAACGCGACAATAAAGGCTTACCCATCGGCTGCCTTTGCCCCCGGGTTCCCGCGACCAACACACAGGATTGCCTGATCGGTCACAACCTGATTTCAGTGGCTATTCCCATCCCAAACAACTTGTCCACCGACGATAGTATAATCGACTGAAGACTTTAACCAGGCAGAAGGCGGCGTATTGAACAGATCATCATGCAAAACGGTAAAGTCGGCCAGCTTCCCGGGCGAAATGGTTCCCTTTGATCCTTCCTCAAAAGCCCCATAAGC
>JBDHXU010000171.1:0-6069 GCA_039810905.1 Cyclobacteriaceae bacterium
GAAGAAGATTATGTTGTGTGGAGCTTCCCGCTTACTTCTTCCCGCATTCCTTAATGCATTGCTCCTTTCTGCCTGTTGGTGCTTAAGTTTTGTCCTGAAATGATTAACTTCGGATACCTCACCTAACCCTCAACACCATGAACTCGGCGTCAAAGACTGTCCATTATTTTAGTATCTATCTGATGGTCCTGGGTGCAACGCTGATCGGCGTTCCCAATCTATTATTATCAACTTTCCGGATGGCCGAAACCCAGGAAGTGTGGATTCGCGTAGTGGGAGTGCTGGTGATCTGTATTAGCATTTATTATATGCTGATGGCGCGTGAAAACCATGCACGATTCCTGATGATGACTGTTTATGTAAGATTGACGGTACTCGGGTGGTTTATCATTTTCGTTGCCTTGCAATGGGCACCTGCAACCTTGATCCTCTTCGGGCTGGTAGATGCGGGTGCAGCAGCATGGACTTACTTTGCTCTCAAGAAAGAGGCTGCATAAAGAGCCCTTTGGCAAGCCACTCCGCATAACCTCCGCTGAAGAAGAACTTACCCAATGCCGGCGGAAAACCAAATGATTCTCCGATCCACCTTATGGCACGTCTGAGATTATCCATTTGATTTCCGCTGTCGCTGTAGGCCTCCATTCCAAAAGTCCATTGGTCCCCGTTAGAGGGCAGCAAAGTGATTTCCACATTGCATCCTTCCTTTAGCAGGAGTTGTTCACTTCCGCTGATTACAGGCGTTCCTGAAATCAGATCGACCTTTATCAGCGTCCTGCGTTTCGCCACTTTCAACCAATTCTCGTTCTTTGGATCGGGCAGCAAATCATCTGCAATCTGAAAACTCCACTTTGAATACTGTTCAATCTTCCCTTTGAAAGGCGTGACGACGACTTCCGCGGATTCCAGCATCTTGCATTCCAAATGTGTGCGCAGCGCACCGGAAACATTATACTTTCGAAACTTCACAGAAATATCCTCCGCCTTTGTAATTCTGTAAAAATCTTCCCTCGGCACTTCGGGCCGAAGCTCTCCGCCGTTCAGCTTGTCCAGCCATAAGCTGACTTCGTTCAGTGCAGAGCCATCACGATAAAACCAGCGAAGTTCGGCGCTCATCATGATCTGGATGGATTGATTCAGTGGTCTCTTTTGCCAGAAGTGGTTGCTCTGCTTCGCACTGCCCACATCACCATCGCCAATTCAACTGCCGGCGTGACAAGGAAAGGAGCCGCCTTTCGTATCGGCGGTTCAAAAATGGCAACGTAACCAAAGACGACAATAGACAATACACTCATCGCAATCATGGTGAGCCACAACCTCCTCCTCGAAGACTCTGTCCAATCGCCAGACTTGTTCTGAATGAGCAGCGCGGCCATGAAAGGAAGTGCCACCCATCCCATGAATATCAGGATGAGCAGAGATGATGGATTGTGACGGCCTGTCCAAAAGCTGAGCACCGGCGAAGCGATGCATGCGGCAATCGACAATACCTGGGCGTTGCTTTGCAAAGAGTTTGAAGTTTTCACAGGTAACGCGTTGTATTATACAAGTTACAACCCCTTCAGCAGAGTTAGCCAATGCTACCGTTGATATAAATCATTTGCGCTTAAACCATTTGTTACCCCTTAGGCCATACAGCCGATCTATCTTTCTAATATGAAAGATGTTCCTTTCCGTGTAGGTAAATGGCTGCCCTCCGACCAGCAAGCGCTGGAAAACTGGCTTGGGCACATGGTACGGAACATTGACCTCGAAGCACCGCTCCTGCCGGTAATCCAGGAATTCAAAGCACTGATCGAAGGAAACGCCGATCTCTTCATGCTGTTTCACCTCATGTTCACTCAGGTGCCGCACAAGCCGCCGTACAACCTCAGCCCGGGTGGGGAGCCCCAGGTACGGAGCTATCTCGTCCTGCTGCATTTACTGAATAAGATCATCAGCCGGGCTCCTGAGTTTAACCGGACTGTCATGGTGGGATGCCCCATCAACGCCGTCCTCGATTGGTCGATGGGAACCAAGGCAGGTTTTGCCGTCTTCATCAATGAAAAGGTAAACCGACAATTGAAGAAGGTGCTTAACACGTGGGCGAACTTTCTTTCATCTGAGGATTCCCGTTATGTCCTGAACGCAGACCCCCGCACAGGATGGTTCGGCGAAGATGCGATGGAGGCCATGCCCGGCTTTGATGAAGATTTTGAATGCAACCCCGACGCGCCGTATCACGGCTTCCGGTCGTGGGATGATTTCTTCACCAGAAAATTCCGTGAAGGCCGTCGGCCTGTTGCTGACCCTGATGATGAGCGTGTGATTGCCAATTCATGTGAATCGGCTCCCTACCGCATCGCGACAGATGTAAAGCAGCGGGACAGGTTCTGGATCAAGGCACAGCCTTACTCATTGGAAGACATGCTGAAAGGCGATCCATTTGTTCCCCGGTTTATCGGCGGCACGATCTATCAGGCATTCCTTAGTCCGCTGAGCTACCATCGCTGGCATAGCCCGGTAAACGGCAAGGTGGTGAAAGTGGTGCCCATAGATGGCACCTACTATGCTGAGACCTATGCCGAAGGCTTCGATCCTTCCGGGCCGAATGAGTCGCAGGGCTACATCACGGCTGTTGCCACCAGGGCGCTCATATTTATCGAGGCCGACAATCCGCGCATCGGTCTCATGTGCGTGATGCCCGTCGGAATGTCTGAAGTGTCTTCCTGTGAGGTGACGGTTTCCGCAGGCGATCGTGTTCAGAAAGGAGATCAGCTAGGCATGTTCCATTTTGGCGGATCGACCTATTGCCTGATGTTCGGTCCCCAGGTGGGGCTGGACTTCGACTTGCATGGTCAAACTCCAGGCCTGCACTCAGCAAACGTGTTGCTCAATCAACGTCTGGCTACGGTGCGGGATTTGTAGGGGGCTTTGGGGGTCACGGAGATTTCTTAAATTCATGATTCAACCCAAACCCCTGAATCATGGAAATCCAAATCAATCTGACCGCGGTACTGGTTGCTACCGGTGCCAATTTTGTCCTGAGTTTCCTTTGGTATGGTCTCATCTTCGGTAAAGCGTGGGCTCGTGAGATGAAACTGGATACGAGCGTGAAACCAACCGGCGGTCAAATCGCCAAAGGCCTGGTCATAACCTTTATTGGCAATCTTCTTATGGCATGGGTCTTTGCGCACAACATCGCAGCGTGGAGTTTTGTGCCCGGCATGAAAGAAGCTCCGGTGGCAGGCAACATCATCAGCAGCGCCGTTTTTACCTGGCTTGGATTTTACCTGCCTATGGACCTGAATGTAGTGGCATGGGAAAGCAAGTCGTGGAAACTGGTTGCCATCAATACCGGAAGCCACCTGGCCATGCTCTTTGTTGCAGCGATTATTATCATGTACATGTGATGATCGGCCACCGCTTGCGAGCAGCGCAAAAGCATTATCTTTAACAAACTTCAATCCATGGAAGAATTCAATCTAGCGCTCCGGCAAACAATCAATGACACCTTTGCCAGCCTTTTGAAGGAAATCGGCAACAACCGCCAACAGCTGTTCAACAAAGTGCTCGGCATCCATAAAGAGCTGAACAAAGAACTGTCTAAAGGTCCAGTAGACGCTCAACGTGAAAAGCAAGTATTGCACGAAGTCGCCTCTGTACTGCGAATGGCAGCAGGTCAACTTCCACACCTGAGGACCGTTGCACCCAAAGAAATAGCACCGCTGAGACCAACTCCGCCTCCACCGCCGAAGAAGGTTGAAGCACCTGCGCCGGCCCCTGCGGCTCCCAGGCCCGAGCCAAAGAAAGCCGCGCCAGAGACAAAGCATGTTCCCGCAAAGCCCGTTCACACAAAGCCGGTAGCAGAAAAGAAAGCTGCGCCAAAGAAGGCCGCAGCGAAAAAAGCTGCTCCAGCAAAGAAGACAGCAGCCAAGAAGAAGAAATAGTTGTCAGTTCCCGGTTCTCCAGTTCTCAGTGCTCAGTGCACTACTAACCGCTAACCACTTACTACTCACCACTCACCATTTCAGCGAGGTTTCATCGCAGAGTCTCTCATCAGAGGACTCTGCGGGGAAGGGTCCCAACTTACACGCCCTGAAGGGGCATTGTCCTTTAGCGGTGCGCATCGCGCTCCGCTAAAGATAATCAATCAAAAGAAGCCCTGTAAGGGCGAAGTTTTGCGGCCTCAATTCAGGCCATTTGTTGATTAGATGATTGTTTGATGCCTCGTGCTTCATCAACAAAATGCGCAAGTTTGCCCTTTGCTTGGAATCAATATTTTTACTCACGATAATACATTGCGGGCTTTGCGCCGGCAGGCAGGTGCGCGAGACCCTTTTCGTTTCATCTCAGAGTCTCTCGTCCAGAGGACTCTGCGAGTGAGATATGCTCATATTCATCAAACAAAATGCTCCAGTTTGCCCCTTTGCTCAATACATTCTTCCTTCTTACTTTAATATTCCCAATCCCCCAACCATGAAATCATTACCTGCGATTCTCCTCGCCTGCCTGCTGCTCGTCTCCTGCTCCACAGGCAAAAAAGAAGACTCCGCTATCAGGATCGACGAATTCATGACGCACCTGACAGCGATCTCTCATGACTCTACCGAAGGACGCGGACCCGGCACACGCGGATACGATCGCGCCGCAGGCTATGCAGTGGATCTCTTCAAGAAGTGGGGACTCCAGCCGGCGGGTGACAATGGTTCCTATTACCAGCAGATACAATTCACTGAAGCGACACGCGATGAGTCTTCGTTTAGCGGCAGCCTCAACACCACCTCCGGAAAGATAGCGCTTGACCCGGCATCCAACTTCACGGTTCGACCTCTGCCACTCAGGGCAAAGACTGAGCTGAAAGATGTTCCTATAGTTTTTGTGGGTTACGGTATTGACGCCCCAGAACTCGGTTACAATAGTTATGACGGGGTTGACGTGAAGGGCAAGATCGTGTTGAACATGGCCGGCGCACCCGACTCCTTCAACAACGAGGCTAAAGCGATCTATGCTTTCAATAAGGGGGGCATGGCCAAAGCACACGGCGCCATCGGCACAATTCAGTTCTTTGCGCCCTCTCGCAAACAGGACTTCCAGTTCATGCGGCTCAACTTCATGTACTCCATGATGTGGAGTCATCCCGGCGGTGAGACGTCGGACAACCATCCCGACTTGCAATTGGTGGCCCGCATTTCTGATGATCTCGCATTTCAACTGATGTCCCTTGCCGGAATCGACATTACCACCCTCAACGACCTGCTCAGCGATGGCCAGATCATTCACGCCGACATCCCCGCACGGCTGACGGCCTCGGTCAATTATCCCCAACGTAAATTCAGCAGCCCCAATCTTGTGGCCGTGCTCCCAGGCAACGATCCAATACTCAAGGAGGAAATGATCGTAATGACGGCTCATCTCGATCACCTGGGCATCCGCAAAATCGGCCAGGACTCCATATATAATGGTACGCTTGACAACGCCTCCGGCAGCGCTGCGCTACTCACCCTCGCCCACCGCCTGAGTGAAGAGAAGAGTAATAGCCGTACCATTGTTTTTGTCCTGCTGAATGGAGAGGAACTGGGCCTGCTCGGATCGGATTATTTTGCCCGATACCCGAGCGTACCAAGAGAAAAGATTGTCGCCAACCTTAACATGGATGGCATCGAGGGGATGGTTCTCGGCTCCAAAGAATTTATTGCCTATGGCTACCCCTACTCTAACCTTGCTTCCTCTGTGGATGCCGTCATGAACCGGACCGGCAATAAGCAGGGAGATGATCCCCGTTTGGAAGAAGCTTTCTTTGTGCGCAGTGACCAGTTCTCTTTTGTCAAACAAGGGATACCTGCTATCTGGGTCGTGAGTGGCTACGCGCCCGTCGACTCAACCAAAGATGCCATGGCCGTCCATCTCCTGTGGGACAAGGAACGCTATCATCAACCCGGTGACGACCTGCTGCAACCCATAGACAAGGACGGATTGCTTCGTGAGCTGACCGTCGACTATGAGCTGACGAAGGAGCTCGCCAATCGTATGGACAAGATCTCATGGGTGGAAGGAAGCTATTTGCATACGAAGTATGTGAAGAAGTAGTGA
>JBDHXU010000172.1:0-6061 GCA_039810905.1 Cyclobacteriaceae bacterium
CAGACTAGGCTCAGACTCCGGGTAATTCTTTAGCATAAAAAAAGCCACCCTTTTGAGGTGGCCTTTCTAATACCAATCTGGTAACGCTTATTCGGCCGTTACCTTGATCTTGACGTCGTGCTTCACTTCCTTGTGGAGGTCGAGATGAGCGGTGTACTCACCAAGCTCACGCGGCTGTTCCTTAAAGGCGATCTTCCGACGATCCACATCGAATCCTTTGGCCTTAAGGGCCTCAGAAACCTGAAGCGAAGTGATGGCGCCGAAAATTCTTCCGGTTTCACCAGCCTTGGTCTTCAGTTCGAGCGTAATGTCGCCGATCTTCTGGGCCAGCGCCTCGGCATCCGCTTTGATCTTCGCAGCCTTGTGCGCCATCTGGCGGGTGTTCTCCGCGATCATCCGCTTGTTGGACTCATTGGCGATCAATGCGACACCGTTGGGGATGAGGTAATTACGGCCGTAGCCGGGCTTCACTTTCACCACATCGTTCTTATATCCAAGACCGTGAACGTCTTGCTTCAAAATTACTTCCATGATACTTCAACGGTTAATGTTACTTCAATGAATCACCCAGGTAAGGAAGCAGCGCCAAATGACGGGCACGCTTCACGGCCTGCGCAACTTTCTTCTGATACTTCCAGCTGTTGCCGGTAAGGCGGCTGGGAAGGAGCTTGCCCTGCTCATTGATGAACTTCATCAGGAAGTCAGGATCCTTGTAATCAATATACTTTATTCCGTTTTTCTTGAAGCGGCAGTATTTAGGTTTTACCTCTGCGCGCTTGATAGGTTCATTTACCAGTGTCATGCTTCAGCTCCCTCTCTTTTGGTTACACTCTTCTTGTTTTTGTTGAATTCACCCTTGCGCCTGCGGCTGTTGTACTCAACTGCAAACTTGTCAAGGACGGTGGTCAGGAAACGCATGACCGATTCATCCCTTCTGTATTCTGTCTCCAAAGTGGCAATCGTTTCAGGAGCTGCCGTAAATTCGATGAGGTTGTAGAAACCAGTCGACTTCTTCTGGATGGGATAGGCCATCTTGCGAAGCCCCCACTGCTCAACATTAATGATGTTGGCTTTGTGGCTGGTCAAAACCTTCACGAACTTATCGACAGTATCCTTTGCCTGGTCCTCAGACAAAACGGGATTTAAAATGAATACTGTCTCGTAATTGTTCATGTATAACTTGGTTTTAATAATGGGCTGCAAAAATAACCGATTTTTGGCAAATAATGACCATTCTGACCTGAAATACCGCGAATTCTTTCAATGGGATGGCTTTTGGACTAAATTAACCTAGTTTGAGGGCACCCATGAATCTGCGTTTTTCCCTTTCGGCAAGTCTTTTCCTCGCCCTCCTGGCATGCACTGAAAAGCAGACAAAAATCGACTTCAATTCCCAGATCAAACCTATCATTAATAAGAAGTGCATCACCTGCCACGGTGGTGTCAAAAGGAATGCGGATTTCAGCCTCCTTTTCAGGGAAGAAGCCCTGGATACGGCCGAATCGGGGAAACTCCCTATCATCCCCGGTGATCCCGACCACAGTGAACTCCTCCGCCGTATTCAGTTAACTGACCCGGAAGAGCGCATGCCCTATAAGGAAAAGCCTCTGACAAAAGAGGAGATTGACCTGCTGAGACAATGGATAAAAGAAGGCGCTCCCTGGGGAAGGCATTGGGCTTACCGTCCTGTTGTCACCCCGGAGCTTCCTGAGCAGCCTTCCTTTCTGTCTGGACTTTGGCCCACTTCATCACAAGGTGGAAACGAAATCGACCTGTTCGTCAATGCAAAGCTCAAAGAACTTGAGTGGGAAGCCAACGATCCCGCTGATCCTGCAGTACGACTGAGACGTGTGTATCTGGATATTATCGGACTGCCACCCACCCCTGAAGAAGCCAACGCTTTTTTGAATGATCCTACCAGAGAGAATTATGAGAAAATAGTTGACCAACTGCTGGCTTCGCCGCGATTTGGTGAAAAGTGGGCCTCATGGTGGCTTGATATGGCCCGGTATGCCGATACAAAGGGTTATGAGCGCGATGTGTACCGGAATATCTGGCGCTACCGCGACTACGTGATCCGGGCCTTCAACAGTGACATGCCTTTTGATCAGTTCACCATCGAACAGCTTGCAGGTGATCTGTTGCCTCATCCCACGGAAGACCAGTTCATCGCCACAGGTTTTCACCGCAATACAATGAATAACGACGAGGGCGGTACTGAAGACGAGGAGTTCCGCGTGGCTGCAATCATCGACCGGGTGAATACAACCATGGAAGTCTGGCAGAGCACCACCTTCGGATGTGTTCAGTGTCACAGCCATCCTTATGATCCCTTCCGTCACGAAGAATATTATAAGGTGATGGCTTTCTTCAACAATACCCGCGACGAAGACACGGAAGGTGAGCACCCCAATCTGCGGTTCTACGAGGAAAAAGATCAGCAAAAAGTCGATGAACTGCTCAACTGGATGACTCAACAGAAAGGAGCTTCAAGCCATGACAAAGTTGAAAAGTTTGTCAGGCTTACAGAACCCAAGTATCATCCGCATGTATTTGACCAGTTTGTGAATGGAGAACTGATTGATACCAAGTGGCTCGGGATCAGACCTGGCGGCAGTGCACGCATTAAGGGAATTGATCTGACTGGAAAATCCTTCATGCTGTTCCATTACCGTACGGGCGATACCGGTGGCACTCTTCAGGTGAGAAGAGATGACCTGAAGGGCGAGGTTATTGTGAACGTACAACTCGATTCTTCGCGCAGGAGGAAAACTATAGCCATACCCTTGAAGCCTGTTCAGGGAAGTCATGACTTATATTTTATTTTCAGCAACCCGCGGATTCATCCGGATAAAGCGGTCGCCGATGTCGAGTGGATTGCATTCCAGGAAGATGATTTCAATGACCCGGTTCAATTTCAGCGCTACCTCGAATTGCTGAATGCCAAAGTTGACAATACGCCTGTAATGGTTGAGAATGACAGTTCACAGATGAGAGCAACATTTGTTTTTGAGCGAGGCAACTGGCTCGTGCATGGCAAAGAAGAAAAACCGGCCGTTCCCGCTTACCTGAATCCTCTGCCGGCCGGCGCACCACTCAATCGTCTTGGATTTGCCCAATGGCTGATGTCTCAGGATAATCCACTCACAGCACGTACTGTTGTGAACCGGGTATGGGAACAACTCTTCGGCAGCGGACTGGTGGAAACATTGGAGGACTTTGGAACCCAGGGCGCCACGCCTTCTCATCCGGCCCTTCTGGATTGGCTGTCATCACAACTCATGAATGAATACAAGTGGTCGCTGAAAAAACTGATAAAGGAGATGGTCATGTCTGAGACTTATGGTCGCGACAGTCACTCCACTTCTGACCAGCGCGAAAAGGATCCGACCAACAAATGGCTGGCCAGGGGTCCCAGCTTCCGGCTGACCGGTGAGCAGTTGCGCGATCAGGCATTGGCCGTGAGCGGATTGTTGAGCGACAAGATGTATGGTAAAAGTGTAATGCCTCTTCAACCGGAAGGGGTGTGGCAGACAGTTTACAGCGATGAGAAGTGGACACTAAGCACAGGCGAAGACCGGCACCGGAGGTCGGTGTACACATTTCAAAAACGAACAAGCCCGTATCCATCCATGATTACTTTCGATGGCAGCAGCAGGGAAGTGTGCCAGGTGAGGAGAATAAGAACCAATACCCCACTGCAGTCGCTCGTTACACTGAACGATCCCGTCTACCTCGAAGCTGCAGATGCGCTGGCAGAGCGGATGATCGCTTCTTCGACATCAATTGATGATCAGATCCGTGATGGGTACCGGAGACTGATGTTCATGGATATGAGTGAAGACAAACTTAAGTCCCTCCGGAAGCTCTACGATTCCTCACTTGCTTCATTCCTGAAAAATCAACCTGACGGTAAAGGCGTGGAGTTGCAGGCCATGCAATTGGTGGCAAGCGCACTGTTAAACCTGGACGAGGTAATTGTAAAACAATAGACACATCATTTCTTAATGGACCACATCGGAAAATACCATCTTCAATCCATCACAAGGCGTCACTTCCTGTGGGAGACGGCTGCCGGCATTGGCGCTGCCGCCTTTGGTTCATTGCTGGGAGGATGTTCGCGTCAACGAAATCCTATCCAGATGGCGCTGGATCCTATGGCTGCGAGGGCTCCGCACTTTTGCGCGAAAGCGAAAAGTGTAATCTACCTGCATATGGCGGGCGCACCGTCACAATTGGAGTTGTTTGACTACAAACCGGAGCTGGAGAGACTGCATGGCCAACCTTGCCCGCCTTCCTTCCTGGAGGGAAAGAAGTTTGCCTTCATCAGGGGTGTTCCTAAAATGCTGGGACCACAGGCTACTTTCCGCCAGCGCGGCCAATCCGGCGCATGGATTTCAGATCACCTGCCGCACCTGGCTTCCATTGCTGATGATATTTCGTTTGTCAAATGTGTGACCACCGACCAATTCAACCACGGTCCGGCGCAGTTGTACGTTCATACGGGTGTACCCAGGCTGGGCCGGCCAAGCATCGGTTCCTGGGTTACTTACGGTTTGGGTACCGAGAACTCCAACCTTCCCGGCTTTGTGGTACTGACGTCAGGAGGTAAAACTCCTGATGCGGGCAAGAGTGTGTGGGGAAGCGGATTTCTGCCCAGCGTCTATCAGGGAGTTCAATGTCGCACCCAGGGTGAACCGGTTCTGTATCTGAACGATCCGGAAGGAGTGAATCGCGAGATGAAAAAGCAGCTGGTGGATGCCATCAGTGAAGTGAACTACAAACACTTTGAAGAATCGGGAGATCCTGAAACGCTCACGCGCATTCATCAATATGAGCTGGCCTATCGCATGCAGATATCTGTTCCTGAGGTCATGAACATCAATGATGAACCGGCAGCCATTCACGAACTCTATGGCACCCAGCCGGGAAAATCTTCCTATGCAAACAACTGTCTTCTTGCAAGGAAGCTGGTAGAGAAGGGCGTCCGGTTTGTGCAGTTGTTCGACTGGGGATGGGATAGTCACGGTACCGACGAAGGCAATGCTATTGATATCGGCTTCAGGAACAAATGCCGGGAGATCGACCGCGCCACCACTGCGCTCATCCTCGATCTGAAACAACGGGGGTTGCTTGATGAAACCCTCGTGGTGTGGGGTGGCGAATTTGGTAGAACACCGATGCAGGAGAACCGTGAGGGAAAAACGATGCCGTTCCTTGGAAGAGATCATCATGTGGAAAACTTCACGGTGTGGATGGCGGGGGGCGGTATTAAGAAAGGCGTCACGTATGGTGAAACCGATGAGATTGGCTATTACCCAATAAGCGGCAAAGTTTCCGTTCATGATCTTCAGGCAACAATCCTGAACCAGTTGGGCTTTGATCATGAGAAGCTGACCTATGAATTTCAGGGACGTCCCTTCCGCCTCACGGATGTTGCTGGAAAAGTCATTAAGGAGATCGTTACTTAATAAATTATGGATTTGACCCGAAGAGAATTTATGGGAATGACCGGTGGCGCCCTTCTTGCCGGAGCTGTTAATGCAAACGCAGCTGCAGGCTTTGAGCTGATGGTGCTGGCTACGAACTGGGGTTTCCAGGGATCCTGGAATGAGTTCGCGCATAAAACAAAAACTGCAGGCTATGATGGTGTCGAAGTATGGTATCCTTCGGATGCTGCCGACCGCGATCAGTTTGAAAAGGCAGTTTCTGGAGAGGGACTGCGATACGGTTTTCTTGTCGGAGGATCGGACAAGGACGTTCAGACCCACTTCTCACAATTTCGTACCAGTCTCGAGGCTGCAGTAAAAATGAAGCCGCTCTACATCAACTGCCATTCAGGGCGGGATCATTTTTCATTTGAGCAAAACAAACAGTTCATTGATCTCACCAATGAGATCAGTGCAAAATCAGGCGTGCCGATCTATCATGAAACGCACAGGTCCAGGATACTCTACTCCGCACCGGTATGCCGTCAGTTTATCGAGAAAACCCCTGTTCGCCTGACGCTGGATATTTCACACTGGTGTAATGTGCACGAATCGTTGCTCGAAGATCAGAC
>JBDHXU010000173.1:0-5941 GCA_039810905.1 Cyclobacteriaceae bacterium
ACCTTCGTTCAGCCGGCATCAACCTACTCCATCGATCAGTTCAGCTCACGCTGGCAGGGTCAGGTGGGAGTGCGCTACATCTTCTAGATTCCATTCCTAGGGAACCTGGGAAAGCCCTCTACGGAGGGCTTTTTTTGTTAACCTTCTGTTAAGAAAGTAAAGGAAGTTTTACTTCCATGTTATCAGCCCAGCAGTGCAATCCATTGCATGTCAATAATATACAGATAGTGGGTACTATTTGATCCCTTAATTGAAACTGAGTTAACAAATAGGTAACAAGTCATACCTCTTGGGGTAATAATGCCTGCTGACCTTTGCGGCACACCTCAAATACCCTTATGAGACTTCCTGTATTCTGTATCCTTATGGTTCTCTCATTATCTTCCTTTGGTCAGGGAAGTATCGCCGGCAAGATTAAAGATGCCAAGACAGGGGAGGCGGTTATAGGAGCCAATGTTGTTATTGTGGGCACCACTCAGGGTGCAGCCACCGATGCGGAGGGGAATTTCATAATCAATAATGTCAAAGAGGGCACGTACACATTGCAAGTTACATCAGTGATGTACAAACCCCATAGCATTCCTGACGTCAAGGTTGAGACTGCCAAAAGGATCACCATTGACATTGAGGTACATGAAGATGTGTCAGAACTCGAAGAGGTGGTAGTCACAGGCAAGCGCCAGACGGGTACTGACTTTGACTTGCTGAAATCCATCAAGGAATCAAAAGTGGTTGTTGTGGGTATCACCTCCGAGTTCATTTCCAAGACGCTGGATCGTGATGCATCGCAGGTACTGAGAAGGGTTCCTGGTGTAACCATCCGGGGGGAACAGTTCGTGCAGATCCGGGGACTATCAGAACGCTACAATCCCGTTATGCTCCACAATGCCTATGCCCCAAGCGTGGAGACAGATGTGAGATCATTTTCTTTTGCCACGCTTCCCAGCAACCAGCTTGACAAGATGCTGGTGTACAAAAGCCCTGCAGCTGATATTCCTGGTGATTTTGGCGGAGGAGTGGTTAAGGTTTTTACCAAGAGCATTCCCGATGAGAACAGCTTTGTAATAGACTACAGCACGTGGGTTCGTGAAGGAACAACATTTCAGACTTTCTATCAGCAAGAGCACCCTTCCACCCATTTTACCGGGTTCAATACCGGTTATTATGCATTGCCGGCTGGATTTCCGTCAGATGTCTCAAAGGTGCAGGGGGATGCGTTGGTTACAGCAGGGCGATCATTGAAAAACCTGTGGACACCTCAGAAGACAGTAGCCATACCAGATCAGCGACTGAACCTCACTTTCTCCAGGAAATTCAACGTAGGGAAGGTGGAGGTTGGCAACATTACGGCACTTACCTACTCCAATTCCTATGCAAAATTTGATGTGCAACGCAACGACTACACCACAACGCCTGGTGGAGGTCAGGATCAGAATTTTGGTTACGCTGACAAACAGTACAACCAATTGATCAGAACCGGATTTCTCTTCAACTGGGCGTTCAAATTCAGCCCCAATCATCACGTGGAGTTCAAGAATATGTACAATCAGAGCTCCCAGGATCAGTGGGTTGATCGCACGGGAACGGGAATCAGCGAAGGTCAGCTGAATGGTTCATTCGATAAGGTCTACAGAAGCATTTATTCAGGACAATTGCTGGGCACGCGTCAACTGTTCGAAGGAAGAACAACGGTGGAGTGGCTGGCAGGCTATAATAATTCGGGGAGAAATCAGCCGGATTACAAGCGCTACCGGTCGCAATACGACGCCGGTGTAGGAAAGGCATCTATCATTGTTCCCAATACAGTGACTCCTGATCTTCTGGGGAGGTTTTACTCCAATGTGGACGAGCACGCGTATTCCGGCGGGTTGTCTGTCAGACAATTAATTGGCGGAAAGGATCCGTTGAAGAGTCCTGAAATCAAGACGGGTTTCTTCTTTGAAAACAAAGACAGAAGTTTCTCTGCCCGTAATATTGGCTACGTAAAGGCCGGTACGACTTTGAATCCCAATCTGCGCTATGCCACTCCGGGTGAATTGTTCCAGCCTCAGAACATCAACCTGACAGATGGCATTATCATCGGCGAGCTTACTTACAAGAAGGACAGCTACTCCGCGTCCAACCACCTGATGGCAACCTATGTCATGACGTCAATTCCTTTTGCCGAAAAGTTCAAGCTGGATGCGGGAGTTCGTCTTGAAGACAACCTTCAGAAACTGAACAGTTATGATGATTTTAAACAGCAACCCGTGAACGTGAACAACCAGGTCAATCGCCTGCTGCCATCGGCCAACCTGAGCTACAACTTCACGGAAAAGATGCTGGTACGTGTGGCCTATGGGGAAACGCTCAACCGTCCGGAGTTCAGGGAACTTGCGCCCTTCTCTTTCTATGACTTCAATTTCAACTTCCTTTATTTTGGAAATCCCGGGCTGAAGACCGCGAGAATCCAGAACTACGATGCTCGCTGGGAGTTGTATCCCTCCAAGAATGAATTGATCACGTTTGGAGCTTTTTATAAATATTTTCAGGATCCTATCGAATCGATCGTGGACACTAATTCTCCTGGCGGTGGTGTGAAGAATGTAACTTTTTCAAATGCAGATCATGCTACAAGCTATGGGGTTGAAATGGAAGTGAGGAAATCACTTTCAGGTCTGACCGGATCAAAGGTCATCAACAACCTGAGCATGATGTTCAATGCCACTCTTATCAAGAGTGTGATCCGGATTCCTGCCTACCTGGCTGCCAATCGTGAGGCAGAAAGACCTCTGCAAGGCCAGGCGCCTTACGTAATCAACGCAGGTCTATTTTATGACGAACCGCAGTCTGGATGGCAATTCAATCTACTGTATAATGTGGTGGGCAAGAACATTGTGTTTGTCGGAAATGATTCTTATCCCGATGTGTACCTCATGCCAAGGAACGTGATCGATTTCACTTTCAACAAGCGTCTCAGTGAGCACTTTAATTTGCGCGGAGGTGTTTCCGATATCCTGAATCAGCGCCAGCAGTTCCTTCAGGATGGGAATGGAGATGGGAAGTGGGATCAGGACAAAGACCCCTCCATCCAAAGCTTCCGGCCCGGAAGGTTGTACTCCATCGGGTTCACGTATCGTATGTAAATTTCCGAAAGGAGTTGTTCCCACTCTCTTAACACTCAGAACGCACAGGTAATAGACAGTTGGTTTTTCATTAACCTCCCGGTAACACAGGGCACGTAGGTTTGGCGTGAATTCAAAAGCGTAAAACCTAACTCAAAAACAATGAAAAATGCCAAAACATTAGCGGCAGGGCTATTCAGCGGCACCCTGACCGCAGTAATGATCGTGGCAGGAGTGCTGGTCTCATCTTGTACAAAGACCGAGACCAATAAGCCTGCACCTACGGTCACCGTGAATCCGGCAACAGGTTCCAATACCGCAGGAAGCGCTGTAACTACAGTGGTTACAGTAGACTCACCTGAAGGAGGATTAATGTTGAAAGTTCTTGTAAATGGAGCAGCAAACACCGCCCTCCCTGATCAAACCCTGGATGGAAGTTCATCTCAGAACGTCAATATAAGTTTCACCATACCCGCCACCGCTACCGTTGGGGGTACTTATGTGATCACATTCCAGGCATCGGACAAAAAGAACCAACTTTCAAATGTTGGCACTTTCACTGCTACGGTTTCGGCTGTTCCCGCCAAAACCATTGTTGATGTTACAGGAAATATCACTTCCAACACCACCTGGACCAAGGACAAGATATATCGCCTCAACGGTTTTGTTCGTGTAGGCAAGGATGAGAAACCTTCTTCAGGAACAGTGGCACCGGTAATCTCCTCTACTGCTGTTCTCACTATTGAAGCAGGTACCGTAATCTATGGCAAGACCGGTACACCAGGCGGAACTCTAATCGTTCAGCGCGGCAGCCAGATCCAGGCTGTTGGTACGGCTTCTGCTCCTATTGTATTTACATCCGAGAAAACTCCAGGCACGAAGAAGTCAGGCGATTGGGGTGGGGTAGTGCTTTGCGGCAAAGCGAAGAATAACTTCACTTCTGCAAATGGACTCCTGTCTTCATCCACAGGCACCGATATGATTGAAGAACTTGAAGGCGGATATGGCGGGTTCCACGGCGGTGGTTCAAGTGCCGCAGATAATGACAATTCCGGCACGCTGAAATACGTTCGCATTGAATACGCAGGCTATCCCATAAATCCCAACCAGGAAATCAATGGCCTGACACTGGGAAGCGTTGGCTCGGGGACTACCCTTTCGTATATCCAGGTAACTTATGCTAATGACGATTCTTACGAGTGGTTCGGAGGGGCCGTTAATGCGGATCACCTGATCGCCTACAAAGGAATTGACGACGACTTTGACACCGATAACGGATTCTCAGGAAAGGTCCAGTTTGGATTGGGCATTCGCGATGCTGCCATTGCAGACCAATCGGGGTCTAACGGTTTTGAGTCAGACAATAATGCCATTGGCGCGCAGACAGACTCAAATGCACCTGTTACGGTTGCACAGTTCTCCAACATGACCATCATTGGAGGAAAAGCAACGGCAGGCACCACCATAGACTTGCAATTCCAGAATGGCGCTCAGATCCGACGCAACTCGGCTATGGGATTGTTCAACTCAATCGTTACTGGATATCCCAACGGCGTATTTATCGATGGTGGTCTTCCTGCAGCTACTCCCACAGGTTCAGGTGGAACGGTTGCCAAGGCGAGCGCCAACCAGGTTCCCATCAAGAACAACATCTTTGCCGGTGTGGACAGCTGGGGTGGTAATGGATACGGAAGCGCCTCAACTGCAGACGAAACCAGTGCAGTCACAGGTCTTCCCTTTGGATCAAATGCCAACCACCCCAATGCTCCCCGCGGAAGAATCTGCCCTGCAGGTGCAGGAGGTTTTACAAACGGTGTATTTGGATATAACAGTGGCGCATCCGAACAGCAACTGAACAGCCAGGCGCCTGTGGCGTGGCTGAAGTCGACTAATACGATGTTGGCCAAGTGGACCGATTCAGGTTTGAGTTCAACTATCTTCGAACCGCTGAACGGAGCGCCTACCCTGATCCCGACCGCCAGCTCACCGCTGACTTCTGGTGCTGACTTTACGGGCCTCTCAGGCTTCCAGACAGTAACCTACCGTGGCGCTTTTGGCACCACGGACTGGACTACGGGCTGGGTGAACTGGAATCCGGGTATTACGGACTATTCAAAGTAGTTATAGGTTAAATTGAGTTTAGTGGCAGATCGGGGCGCTCAGCCCCGATCTTGCTTTTTAAGATGAAGTGAATTGCAGTCTTATATGATGAAGAAGTTGAGTGTGGTGATGGTGCTGTTTGTGATGTCATGCAGCCACAAAGAGAAATATGATATCAGCAGGTACTATGATCCAAAGGAGCAGGACAGGATTCTGACAAACATCGTTACTTACATTTTTTCAGCGCCGCCCTACACCAAAATGGAAGACAGGTTTCAGCCGCAGCACAAGACCTACTATTCATCCATCAATTACAAGTTTCAGATAGAGAAGTATTTCATTTCGGATGAGGGTATCCATTACTTCTATATCATACGACCCGCTCCGGGAACCGACAAAAGAGGGGTGGGAGGCCACTTCAGGATGGATAAGGATTTCAATATTTCAGAATTCAGGGAGGAGTTTGTCACGCCTGCATTGCCTGACAATGAGGTGAAGGGTCGTTGTGCATTCCTGTTTGAAGAGATGATCAAACACAATCTTGATTCATATCTTAAAATGGAGTCCTATGTGCAGTGGCCGAATCCTATTTCCTACTATGATACTGCTACCTACGAGTGGAAGATGAAACCGGAATACGAAGAGGTGAAGTGATCCTAATTCACTTTCCGCTGACGCTCCTTATGCATCTCTATCACCTTCTTGATCTGTTCTCCGGCAAGTGCTACGGAGTCCTG
>JBDHXU010000174.1:0-5898 GCA_039810905.1 Cyclobacteriaceae bacterium
ACTACTTACTACTCACTACTTACCACTTACTACCCACCACTTACCACTACTTCGAGCAACCCCTCACTAGTCCTCTCAAGGCATCGATCATTTCCTGATCCAGGGTCGGTGTAATGGCTTCAGGCCGCAACTCAAAGTTAAACTTGTCAACGTTGGTGGCTACGCCATTTTTGTTGGTTGAAGTGGCTGCATGCAGACCCTGTTTGGCAACAAAGTAATATCGTCTTCCCCCACTGCCATTGTCTCCCGCGGTAATTTGATCCGGATCGATATTACCAAGATGCACACAAGTTCCGGTCACGCCCGTTTTGGTGTAGAAGCATAAGCCACAGGTCTTGTCCTTATATTCAGCACGGGCCACACCCAATCCATTGGCCAGTTTCTTATTAAGCCAATCCATGGTTTCAGTTACTGATGCATTGGGCTGTGTCTGTGCGTTTGCTGCAAACCCGCAAACCATCAATAGGGATAATAAATGTCTCTTCATAGCGAGTTGGGATAGTCAAAATTACAAATAAACCTGGAGCGATACCATGCACTGGCCCACTACGTGTCATTAAATGATTACCCTGATTTTGCATTGATACGGGCGATTCTGCTTAAATTTATTAAGTGTCTCATCAAGCCTGTCTGCTTACCATTTTCCTTATATGCTGTTTCGGGGCTTCCGAATCTCAATCCTTTCCTACAGACCGATCTGAACAGCAAGCGGCCTTGTCATTTGTAACCGATCATCATCTCCTTATTGATTCTGTACTCAACGGAATGTTTGGATTAGCTTCCCATGTGGCAGTTTCGATTGCACTTCCTGAGGCTGCGCATTATTCCCGGCTCAAAAATGCATTTGAGACCAGTGCCCTTCAGGTCTTCTACATTGAGTTGGGGAAAGAATACGCCAACTTTTCCATTGGTAAGCTGCAAATGAAACCGTCGTTCTGTGAGGAATTGGAAAGGCATCCAATGGCAAGACTTTACAAAGAACAATTTCGCTATACATCAACAGACGAACATAAGGTAAGGGAAGAAAGAGTAGATCGGATGAGTAAACTGCGGTGGCAGCTGACCTACCTGGGCCTGTTCATCAAAATTATGGAACAACAATTCGGCGAGAAACTGAATGAAGATAATATCGCACTGTTTGCCGGTGCCTATAACCTTGGAATAAATGTGTCCCCCGAAAAGATAATGACCTGGAATCTCGTGCCCAATTTTCCTTCAGGAAAACGAAGGTCAACAGATCAACCCTATGCTCTTATTGCCGTCCAATACTTCCACCTACTTCAAACCCCAACCGTCCGCAATGAAACCATTGGTAATTAGTCTGCTCGCATGCTGCAACTTGAGCGCGCTTGTCTATGGACAACAACTCGTTTATACCCTGAAGCCAGGCGAAAAGGTGACCATGGAAAATGAGCACAGGCTGCTCGCCTTTAATAATGCGTTCTACCACCTTTTGTTCACCGGGAGAGGAGATCAGAAATACGTAATATTCAATGGAAAGGAGTTTGGTCCGTTCAAGGAGATTTCATTCTCAGAGTCAGCTGTTAGCTTACTTGACTGGGCCGTGCAAAAAGAAGATGGCTGGTATCAGCTTATCCTCGATAAAGGTGTAGTGCATGGACCATATGAATGGGTCTCGGATGTCTTCCGCAATGAAAATCCAACACTGCCCAGTTCCGATCACAGACACTATGGATTCCGTGCATCACGCGGTGCGCAGTATTTCGTTGTCATCGACGGTAAGGAACTAGGGCCTTATCCTGAGGTGGACCAGGGCACCCCGGTTTTCTCAGAAGACGGAACTAACTGGGCCTTCTCCTACTGGGATGAGCAAAGCAAAACAAGTGTAGTGGTTTCGGCACGGTCCACCTTCAAAACTCATAAAGCCGGATACATGAACTTCTGGAAGAATGAACTTCGGATGGTTGGTAACGCACCGGGCGGGTCATTTGTCTATCGTACACATTCCGATTCCATTACCCTCAAGGGATCGGGATTCTATTCCAACCTAACTCAGAAATGCACAGATGGCACAGTGGCCAAATCCGAATCCTTTGAGCTGAAGCAAGTCATCGATGAAAGTGGTAAGGTGTTAGAAACTTTCAACGACATGAGTGTGAATGCCAATTCTCGCAATGTGCTCGTTACGGCTTTAAAAGTGACAGCACTTGATCCACAAGGCAACATCATCAACACCGATGGCAACAGGGACAAATATCCCGATACGTGGAACCTGTGCAGCTTTCAGAACCTTCCTTTCGTCGAAAAAGTGAAAAAGGAGTACTATCTCATTTTCAATGGTCAAACGATGGGGCCGTTTACAGCACTGTATCTTTACGGAAGCGAGTTAAGCAACAATTCGGATCATTTTCTTGCCCTGGACCCAAAAGAAGGTAGGATCATCATCGATGGAAAGCCCGGAACAACTACCGGTGTTCAGTCATTCGACTATAACCCAGTAACACATTCTGTACTCAGAATGATGAAGACCGGTGATCTCTACTTCAACGACGAACGGATCGGTAATTTCGGAGTCAATATCTATGCTTATTTCAGCGGCAACAACGACAACTTCTCTTTCACCTATCAAAAGGACGGAAAAGATTGGATCTATGTGAGCTCCATCCGTTCCGGAGTGGGTCCCTTTGAGGAGATACCCAACATCGCCTTCTCTGATGATGGCAAACATTGGGGTTATTGCCTGAACCGCACTATAAAAATTGACAACCAGGTGAAAGCCCAAAATGCGTTCGACCTTGTCTATGATCCGGTAAGGAAATCGTTCAAATGGATCACCTTAAGGGAGAGGCAGATATTTCTGAATGAACTTCGGATGCCCTGACTTTTGGCCATTTCGACACCAACTTTGAGATTGAATAGCGATATTGGTCATCATGCATCTTCTACGCTTCACCTCAGTATTCGCGGTTATTCCTCTGTTGGGATTTCTCTCGTGCTCCAAAAAGCAGCCACAAACTTCCCTTTCAACCACAGACTCCCTTACAGCACTGAACGGAGTTTACACGCTGGCCCAGGCAGACGCAGTCGAGACTCTCTACGAAGAGGCCTGCGCAACCTGTCACGGTCCGGACGGACGCGGAACAGAAGGCGGATCCCCACTCCGTGGCAGCGCCTTCCAGGAGAAGTGGGCAAAGAAATCCATTGGGGAACTTTTCTCGGTGACCAAGACCACCATGCCCAAAAACAATCCCGGCTCTTATGACGATAAGACGTACGCCGGTCTTGTTGCCTTCATTCTACAACTCAACAATTACCCTCCCGGAGAAAGCGAACTGGCATCAAACAAAACTGATCTTGACGGCATACTCTTCGGACCGCCCGCACCGAAAAAGGTACCCTATAAATATAAACCCAGATCGGTTGACCAGCCCATTACTTCCATCGAAAGCGATTGGCCTGTTCACAGGAGCAACTTCCGAAGCACAAGCTACTCTCCGCTCAATCTGATTAACAGGGAAAATATCAAGAACCTCAAAGTAGTGTGGCGATGGAAGACAGACAATTTTGGCCCCACACCGGAATTCAATTACGAAGCCACTCCCCTGATGGTCAACGGTATTCTTTACACGACAGCAGGCTCCCGCCGTGCGGTTGCGGCTATCAATGGCATGACAGGAGAGACACTTTGGACTTACCAGTTCAACGAAGGAAGTCGCACCTCATCCGCTCCTCGTTTGAATTCAGGGCGCGGCGTCTCTTATTGGAAGGATCCCAAAGGGTCGGATCGTGTAATCTATATAACACCAGCGTATCACCTCATCTCACTCGATGCAGCCACCGGCAGACCTGTAGAGACATTCGGTGATCATGGAGTTGTTGATCTCAAAGCAGGGATCGATCGCGTCGATCCCGAGACCACCGCTATTGGCTCTACCTCTCCACCCATCATTGTGAACGATGTGATCATTGTGGGTTCCTGTTTTCCTCCCGGCCTTGCCCCACCCAGCATGAAGGAGGTAAGAGGCGACATCAGGGGCTATGATGTGAAGACAGGCAAGAGGCTTTGGGTTTTTCATACCATTCCACAGGCAGGCGAATTCGGAAATGAAACGTGGAAGAATGACAGTTGGAAATATACAGGTAACGTGGGCTCGTGGCCGCCATTATCAGCGGACCCCGAACTTGGATACGTATACCTTCCGCTCGAAGCCGCCACCGGAGACTTCTATGGAGGTCACCGTCCCGGAGACAACCTATTCTCCCAAAGCCTGGTATGTCTTGATGCGAAGACCGGCCGACGGGTATGGCACTACCAACTGATCCACCACGACATTTGGGATTATGATAATCCCGCCCCTCCCGTGCTCGCCAATATTAATGTGGATGGAAAACCGATCAAGGCAGTTGCCCAGATTACCAAACAGGGATTTGTCTTTGTGTTCGATCGTACCAATGGAAAACCAGTATGGCCGATAGAAGAAAAACCTGTACCTGCCAGCGACGTGCCCGGAGAAGTGTCATCACCAACGCAGCCTTTTCCGAGCAAGCCTGCTTCTTTTGAAAGACAGGAGGTCAATGAAGATGCCCTCATCGACTTCACGCCGGAACTTCGCGAGGAAGCGATCAAAATTGCGCGTCAATACAGGTTCGGAAAACTCTACACTCCGATCGCCGTTCATCATGCACCGGAAGTACTCGGCACCCTGATGCTGCCTAGTGCCACGGGGGGCGCCAACTGGCAGGGAGGTGTACTCGATCCGGAAACCAATATAATCTACATCTCCTCCACAACTGCGATTGAAGGGATGGCCATGTTTGCTGACCCTGACGTGTCCGATATGAACTATGTGGCATGGTGGACTGCAGCGGGACAGTTCGGGCCGCAGGGTTTGCCGTTGGTCAAGCCACCGTGGGGAAGAATCACCGCCATTGACCTTGACACCGGTGAACATGTGTGGATGATGCCCAATGCCGATGCCCCAGACTGGGTAAAGAATCACCCTGCGCTTAAGGGTATCAAATTGCCGCGCACAGGAAGAGCGGATCGTGTTGGACTTCTCGTCACCAAATCCCTTCTGTTTGCAGGCGAAGGTGCCGGCCTATACGGGTCCGAAGGGGGAGGTGGCAACAAGTTCCGCGCGCATGATAAACTCACCGGTGAGATTGTGGCGGAAATTGAACTGCCCGCCAACCAGAGCGGAATGCCGATGACCTACGCCATCAACGGAAGGCAGTACATCGTTTTGGCTGTCGGTGCGCAGGATCATCCAGGGGAGCTAGTAGCGCTTGCCGTTAAATAACCATACACCATGAATCATCAATTTTTCAAAGTCTCTATCCAGAACAAGATTGCCACGGTAAGCATCAATCGGCCTGAGAAAGTCAATTCCCTTCATCATCCAGCCTGGATGGAAATGAAGAGCATCTTTGAGACATTGGATAAAGAGCCTTCTGCCAGAGTGATTGTGCTGGCGGGAGAAGGCAAACTCTTCTGCGCGGGGATTGACCTGGAACTGCTCATGTCGGTCAATGAACTTGGAAAAGTGGCATCAGCTGCCCATCGAAGCGAGCAGCTTTATCATCTGATAACGGAACTTCAGGCCAGCGTAAATTCCATCGAACAATGCAGCAAACCGGTTCTGGCGGCGATCCACAACGGCTGCATTGGCGGCGGTGTTGATATTGTAGCAGCCTGTGATCTGCGCTATTGCACTGAAGATGCGTACTTCACCATAAAGGAAATCGACATGGGCATGGTAGCTGACCTCGGCACACTGCAACGATTGCCCAGGTTTGTCAAGCCCGCAGTGGTAACGGAAATGGCACTTACCGGCAGAGCAGTAAAAGCACAGGAAGCCCTGGCTATCGGATTGGTAAATGCTGTTTACGAAAACAGGGATTTGATGATGAAGGGTGTGGAAGAGATAGCATCCGTTA
>JBDHXU010000175.1:0-5878 GCA_039810905.1 Cyclobacteriaceae bacterium
GTATGTCTTCACTCTTCACTCTTCACTCTTCACTCTTCCTTCTTCCTTCTTCCTTCTTCCTTCTTCCTTCTTCCTTCTTCCTTCTTCATTCTTACTATCTTTCATAATGGAAATGCAATCCAGGACAAAACGAAAGCGACTTGAACGGGTTTGGAAGAACCTGAACATGGGAATGGAGTTGGCCTGGGCTGCATCTCCGAGGTCTCTGATGCTTTATTCCACTTTGGGCGTGATCCATGCCGCAATGCCACCACTGGGGGTATGGCTTGGAGCGGAACTGGTGAACAGAATTGCAGAAGCCCGGCTGCATCAAATTACCTTGTCGGATATGATGCCCATTCTGGTAGGTCTATGGCTTACCGCCTCCATTCAGCGAGCATTGGGCGCCTACATGAGCTACGGAAGAAACCTGTTTGTACGGCGCGTTCAGTTGGAGGCAGAACGCCGCCTTCTGGACAAGGCCTCTAAAGTTGATCTGGGACATTTTGATCATTCGAACTGGCATGACCGGCTATCGCGGGCGAAAAGGGATGTCTCCTGGAGACCTGGCGACCTGACATGGTCTGTTCTCGGCCTGTCCGGAAACCTGGTCACAATTATTTTGATGGCGAGCCTGCTGGCAAGTCTTCATTATCTCCTGGTATTGCTGGCACTTGCGGCCTCACTTATCTCGCTTCTGCTGGAGAGCAGGGTGAATTCCAGGCTGTATGAGTTCTTTTATAAGGAAACGCCGGAAGAGCGGGAGAGGGAATACCTGGGAGATCTGCTTATCCAGCCTCGCAATACAAAGGAAATCAGGGCCAATGTGCTCGCTGACTACATTCTGGGCCGTCACCGCAAATTGTCAGAAGATTTGTTTCGTCAGCGCGCTATGATGTACAGATCGGGCACTCGCGTGGCCGTATTGATCGGCCTGGTGGCTGGCACAACACTGGCCCTTGCCTATGTATTTGTAGCGATTAAAGGTGCGTCTGGAGCCATCGATCCAGGAGGAGTGGTGCTCGTGATCGGTGCCTACGCTTCTGTTCTGGTTACACTGAGCCAGGTGTCCAGCACTTTTGTGGCAGTGGATCAGCACACAACATTCCTTGATGACTACTTCTCTTTTCTCGGCATTGAGCCGCTGATACAAATTCCCAAAAATCCGGTAACTATCCCCACACCTTTGCCGGAAGGCATCCGCTTTGAAAATGTCACGTTCTCTTATCCCGGAGGGGATGGACCGGCTGTGGAAGGATTGAATCTCACCATCGGGAAGAATGAGTTGGTGGCTCTCGTGGGACAAAATGGTGCCGGCAAAAGCACCATCATCAAATTGCTGCTCCGGTTCTATGACACCACCGATGGGATGATCACAGTGGGAGGAGTGGATTTGAAGAAGACAGACCCCAATACTCTGCGTAACCGGTTCGGTGTACTGTTTCAGGATTTTATGAACTATGAGCTTTCCGTAAGGGAGAATGTGATGATGGGCCGGCCCGAACAATCTCCCGATGATGAAAGGATCAGGAAGGCACTTAAAGATTCCAGGAGTGAATGGCTGGTGGATAAAATGACGCGGGGCCTCGATTCAAAAGTGGGCAGACTCTTTGAGGGAGGTCACGATCTCTCGGGAGGAGAATGGCAGCGTCTTGCACTGGCGCGCCTGATGTACCGCGACGCGGATATCTGGATTCTCGATGAGCCAACGTCATCACTTGATCCGGAGGCGGAGGCGGCAATCTTCGCCGAGTTGAAGGCAAACCTTCATGGCCGTGTCGGTATCGTTATTTCCCACCGATTCTCTACCGTGAGAATAGCAGACCGCATTGCTGTCATCGAAGGAGGCAAGATCTCAGAAATAGGAAGTCATGAGCAGCTCATGGCCGCCAATGGCAAATACGCCAGGTTGTTTGAGTTGCAGGCGAAAGGCTACAGATGAGGATGTTTCTTGTTTCTTGTTTCAAGTTTCTCGTTTGATCGAATAGGATGCAGAAGACCTGCAGTAGGCTATTTCGTTATGGACACAGCCAGAAACCTGAAACAAGGAACCAGAAACCAGAAACACATCACCCAAGCCCCAACACCCCCGCTGTCCTTTCCCTGGTTTCTTTCAACAGTGCCTCATCCTCGCGGATGAATTTCCTGAACGTAGGAACGATTTCCTTCAATTTGCTTTTCCACGGAGCAGTCGTGGAATTCTCGCGGAAGAATACAGGCAGAAGGCTGAGCATAATGGAAACTGCTGTCGACGCACCCGGTGACGCGCCCATCAATGCAGCCGCTGTGCCATCCTGGGAAGAAATGACTTCCGTGCCAAACTCCAGCACACCGCCTTTCTCATCATCCTTTTTGATCACCTGTACCCGCTGGCCTGCATCTTGTAATACCCAGTCCTCCATCTTGGCATAGGGTACATATTCGCGCAATGCCGCAAGACGGTCTTCTGGCGACTGCCTGACTTGCTCAATAAGATATTTGGTTAGCGGGATGTTCTGATAGCCAGCAGAAATCATCGGAATGAGGTTCTCCAACTCTATAGACTTGGGAAGGTCCATGTAGGAGCCATTCTTCAGAAACTTCGTGGAGAAGGTGGCAAAAGGTCCGAAAAGCAATTCCTTCTTGCCATCGATGAACCGGGTGTCTACATGCGGTACCGACATTGGCGGAGATCCAACAGAAGCTTTGCCATATACCTTGGCCCAATGCTTGTCGATCAGCTCGGGGTTCACGCATTTCAGCCATTGTCCGCCTACAGGGAATCCGCCGTAGCCGCGGCCCTCACGGATGTCGGCGTTATCAAGTAAGTGCAGCGTTGCACCCCCTGCACCTATGAAGATGCGCCTGGATTGTATTTTGAATCGCGACCTTGATTTCAAATCTTTCACTGTGATCACCCAAACCCCGTCTTTCATCTGTTTGAGGTCCTCCACTTCATGTTCGTAATGGAGGCCCACACCCGGCATTGCCTTGAGGTTATCGAACATGTGCCGGGTGAGGGCGCCAAAGTTAACATCAGTGCCGATATCCATGCGCGTGGCTGCCAGCTTCTGATCTTTCTTCCGGCCCCGCATCACAATGGGAAACCATTCTTCCATTTGAGCACGGTCCTCCGTGTAGGTCATGTCTTTGAAGAGGGGAGACGTGACTAAATTCTTATGGCGCTTTTTCAGGTAAGCCACATTCTCATCACCCCACACAATGCTCATGTGCGGAACTTTTCGGATAAAAGCCGACGGCTCCGGAAGTAGTTTCCGTTCAACCAGGTATGCCCAGAATTCCTTGGAGTTTTCAAACCACTCGGAAATCCTCAGGGCCTTCAGGACATCAACATTGCCTTTATTGTTCTGCGGGGTGTAATTGAGTTCACAATATGCTGCATGACCTGTTCCTGCATTGTTCCATGCATCGGAACTTTCCCCGCCTGCATGGTCAAGCCGTTCAAAGACCTCTATCGATAACGACGGATCCAATTCCTTGGCCAACATCCCAAGGGTAGCGCTCATGATACCGGCCCCTATGAGGACCATATCCTTTGTATCGGTTGACTTTTTGGACATTTCTGGTTCGGAAAAACCTTGAGATTCCCGCTGGGGCTCAAGGTGACCTGAAATTTAAGGAAAAAATGCCACTGCCAGGGATCCCATTCATGCAGGTAATGACCAAGATCATATAACAACTCCGACAGACTTCTTATTATTGAGAACCACCTTATAAGCCGACGTGAAATCTCTTTTGTTTCTTCTTTCTGCTGCATTGCTGGTCAGCACTGCCGTTTGCCAGGATCGTTTTGACATCGCAACCTTTGAAAGGCCATCGGGATGGACATCCGATCAGCGACCCACAGTATGGACCTTTTCCACAACCGATAACAAGACAGGGCGTTACTGTGTGCTTGGTTTGTACCAGAGTACGGACAGCAAAGGGGATCCACTCAAGGACTTTGAAGCAGATTGGCAGGATTTGGTATCTAAACCATTGAATATCAGTGATACACCGCAAAAATCAGAAGGTTCACCTAAAGATGGTTTTCACGTTTGGGTAGGGGCAGGAACCTATGTTCAAAACAATGTGACCGGCCTTGCCATACTTACCAGTATGAGCAACGGCACCAGAGCCATCAGCATCGTAACCCTTACCAACGACACTACTTATCTGGCAGATTACAGGAAATTCTATAGCCGGTTGAAGCTTGCCGGTACTGGCACGCAACAGACAACCAATACAAAGCCGGTAGTGGGTACTTTACCTGTCCTGTCTGGATCATTTGATGACTATATGTACAGTTTGCCTCCTGGCTGGAAGTCTGAAAAAGGGGATGGGATGGTTGTGCTGAGAGGTCCTGACAATTATTCTGTACTTACCATCTTTCCCATGAGAAAGGGTTCAGGTAATCTGGAGGCGGATATGCAATCCATTTTCTGGGAAGTGTTTGATGGCTGGCAAGTGGACAGGCGCAATATTGATCATCATATTTATGCGAAAGGAGTGTCGCCAAATGGATGGGAATATTACCGGCAGGAACTGGGTATTAGCAAAATCGATAACCCTGATATGGAAATCTATGGCTTTGTTTTTCTTGCCAATGTGGGAGGGAAAGAAGCGGTCATTGCAGGAACTTATGTAAACACCACGGACCTCCTGGCCGAGCGCGGCCAGGAAGATTGGCAATTGTTTTATCACAGCCTGGATTTCAAAGGATACCAGAAACCAAAAGTAAATCCATTGTCCAGCGCCTTGCTCGGATCGTGGCGGGTGGGAAGCTATTCCGGAATGGTCACTTATGATTTCGCGGCCAATGGACACTATGCCAGCGGAAGCGCCTTCAGCACCTCCAACCGTGTGGATGATTACACCATCAAGGAGACGACCACGAGCTTCGTAGGTGACGGCACCTATGTACTGAACGGAAATCAACTCACTATGACCAATGCAAAGACCGGTAAGGTACAAACCGCCAAGGTTAGAATTTTCGATGAACGCGAGTTCACGGATGAGTGGATTACTTGCCTGGGCATGCTTGAAACTTCCATCGTTGACGGCACCTTGTATGAGGTAGTTCTCAGGATAGTGAAGAATTAACAGTCAACACAACATTACGATCAACCATCCTTATGAAAAGCTTACTGTTTTTAATGTTCTCCCTGCTTATCGTTACAGCATATTCACAATGCAACCAGGCCGACATGGAATCAAAGGTCGGTAGTTGGGGACGCGCAGAGGACGCCTTCATCAGCAGTCCCGACCCCAAGCAATTGCCGCAAATGAAACTGATGGTTCAGAAATTGGCGGACAAGGTGAAGCAGGCATACCCTAATCCCCTTGGGTGTGCACCCAAATGGTATGGCGCGTACAAGAACAATCCACTGGATTATTATCCGTATGCAACTGCTTATTCATTAATTATTCCTGTATATAGCTGGAGGTGCGTCAACAACAAGGAAATCTTCGGAGGCGAGACAGGTACCTGGCTTTATATTGAAGTCAATAAGTATGGGTTCCTCTACAATACCATGACCATAAATGGAAAGGAGTATAAAACCCTGAGGCCCGTAACAGAAGTGAAGAATGGTTTCATGTTCTTCAGGCTCTATGAAACCGGAAATTCATACCAGGAGGCATGGCTGGTAACCAAAAAGGATCAACTGCCATTCACTGCCTTGACAAGAAAAGAGTATTTGGCAATGATTAACGTAACGGACAATACTGAAGGAAATCCTGACGTGCCTGCTGTCATAATGCCTTACGGAAGTTTCAGAGGTTTTGCCAAAGCTGAACACGATCCCAATGCCGTTACAGTGATACGCGACAATCCCCAATATTTCGATAAGAAATTGCCCGCGTCCGTTCCACAGTTCATGGTTGTGTATATCAAGTATGAGAAGAACCTGAAGGCGAC
>JBDHXU010000176.1:0-5875 GCA_039810905.1 Cyclobacteriaceae bacterium
TGGAAAAAGGTGGTACATGGACACCTCGATGCAAAAGAGGGGATACTATATGCCGAACTTTTCCCATGGGACAGCAGGTGTCAGCTACTTTTTGACCAAACTGTACCAGGTAACAAAGGACAAGCAATTCCTGGATGAGGCTTTGGCCGGTGCAAGACACTTGTCGTCCATTCAAAACCGGGATGGTTGGATTTACCATCACGATGCTGAAGATGGAAAGGATCTGTACTACTTAAGCTGGTGTCACGGCCCTGCAGGCACTGCCCGCCTCTACTATGCGCTCTATGAAGCAACAAAAGACAGGTCATGGCTTGAATACATCAAGAATTCGGCAAATGCTTTATTGAAATGCGGCATTCCTGAGAAGCAGACACCAGGTCTTTGGAACAATGTCGGACCTTGCTGCGGGACTGCAGGTGTTGCAGCATTCTTCCTGGAACTATACCAACTGTTTGGTGATAAAACGTATTTAGAGTTCGCACAACACCTGACGGCCGATCTGATGGGTCGGGGTACAAAGGAAGGGAATGGTATTAAATGGCTCCAGGCGGAGCATCGTCGCAGGCCTGAATTGTTGCAGGCACAAACCGGTTATATGCAGGGGGCTGCCGGCATTGGCATATGGTTGCTGCAGATCTATGAGTTTGACAGGAAGATGAATATGGTGACAAAATTGCCTGAGAATCCCTTTTAGTTGCTTCTTGGATACCCCGTATTCTTTTTGGCCACCTAATAAAAAAAATCCTGCCCCACGAAGGGCAGGATTTTTATTTTAAAAGTGAATCTTACGGTTTCTTCCAGGTAATGACAATGGGTTTGATGCCGCTGTCATCCAGTTGCTTCATGAAAGCAGCAACTTCACCTTTCAGCAAAGCGTCCATTTCATTCTGTGATTGAGCAAGTTTTTCCTTCAGCATTGCATACACTTCTTTGTGCTGATCTGCCGGAGCGAAGTCCGCCGTACCCACCGCGCCGGCCAAATAGGCAATCCGGCCCGCGAGCATTTCAGGATACCGCACATCATCCTGTCCAGTGCCTGTGTACTTAAGCTGAATCAGTTTGGATTCCACCTTAATGATAGCTGAATCCAACTTGCCTGCGGCAGCAACAAGTTTCTTGTTGCTGGCTTTCGGCTTCAGGACGTCACGCATATCGTACACTTGACGGCGAATAATTTCCAGTTCATTGACCATATCTGCAATGCTATTGATGTCCTTGTACATGCTGGCCAACATGTCGGTTTGAGCCTTGATGTCATCCGCACTTCCATCAGAATGAGGATCTTTAAGAAGATTGATGGAACTTTTGAACGTCAGTCCCGCTGTTGTCATGGTAACATTGTACTTACCGGGAGGAACCATATAGGACTTGAACCCTGCAACGTGTGCCGGGCGTTTTCTGTCCTTGTCCCAGGTTACCCAATCGGCGCCAAGGGGCTTCGTATGCATCATGATGTCCTTTGTGGGTTTATTCTGGAGGTCCCACCATATTCTGTTGATCCCGGCCTTGCCTTTTTGTTTGAAGGTTCTGATGGTATCACCGGAAGCACTTGTGATATACACCTTGACACTATCCTTGTCGGAGTTTGTCCAGTAATTGATGGATGCGCCATAGGGAGGATCAAATCCCCAGGATGGTTCAGGCAGCTGCTGCAACAGGCTGGTCTTGGACTGAAAGCGGTAGGCATCCTTGGGATTAAACAAGACTGCTTTCGTTTCTGCCGCATTGACAGGCAACTGCTGGAGAGGAGTCAGGTCATCGAGAATCCACACGCCTCGTCCATATGTTCCTATAACCAAATCATTAAAATGTTCCTGAACCTCCAGCCAATAGAATGGAGTATGAGGCAGGTTGTTCATGAAAGGCTGCCAGGTATCGCCATCATCAAAAGAAATGTAAAGGGCTGTTTCGGTACCTAGGTAGAGCAGCCCCTTACGGACTGGATCCTCTTTGATGGATCGGCAATAGCTTATGCCGGGTTCGATGCCTTTTACAATCTTCTTCCAAGTCTTCCCATAGTCTGTAGTCCTGTATGCGTAAGGCTGGAAGTTCCCCTGCTCATGAAAGTCAACCACGAGGAACGCCTTGCCTTCCGCATATTTGGAGGCTTCGATATTCCTGACAGCACCCTGCGCAGGGAGGTCAGTAAAATTCTTGCTTACGTTCGTCCAGGTCTTCCCGCCGTCCTGCGTGATATTGATTTGTCCGTCACTGCTGCCGGTCCAGAGCAGACCTTGCTTCATTGGAGATTCTTCAAAAGCAGAGATAACATTGGCATACTCGACACCGATGTTGTCAGGAGTAAGGCCTCCCGACTGCTGTTGCTGCTTCTTGTCATTTAAAGTGAGATCAGGGCTGATCACCTGCCAACTCTGTCCGCCGTTGGTTGTCTTGTGCACCATTTGACTGGCAGCATAGACTGTATTGTGATCGTGAGGTGAGATAAGAAGCGGGAATGTCCATTGGAATCTATACTTCACATCAGCTGCAGGCGTACCGGCAACATAATCCGGCCAGATTTCAACCTGACGGAACTGGCGGTTCTTTTCATTGAAACGAACGACTACACCGCCAACCGCGCCGGTTCCCGATGCTGTAGACCAGATCACATCTGGATCTTTCGGATCAGGTGTAGCAAATCCACTTTCACCTCCGCCTACCTCATGCCACATCCCTGTGCCGATGCTGGGTATGCCCATCATTCCGAAGAAGGATCCAATACCGCTGCGACTGGGTCCACGCATCGAAGGCCCATCCTGACGATTGGTAAGCACGTTGTAAGGAATATTATTGTCCACAGTAACATGGTAAAGCTGCGCGATGGGAAGTGCAATTCTGTTCCAGCTCTTGCAACGATCCTTAGAGATGGATATACCTCCATCGTGTGAAACGATTGAACGGTTAGCATTGGTCGGGTCAATCCACATGTCATGATGATCTCCATACGGTTGGGACAGGAAGCTGGTGATGGGCTCCAAAGACCTGCCGCCGTCGATACTGGTGAAGAAACCTGCATTGATGAAGTAAATTTCATTTGGATTGTCTGGCGATGCAGCAGTACGCGTATAATAAGCCTGTCTGCCCGACATGTTCCGGTCTGAACTCATGAGGGTCCATGATTTTCCTTTGTCATCTGAACGCCACAGTTCACCGGTCTCTGCCTTGTCTTTGTCATTAAGTTTCTCCAAACCATCCCCTGTTTCTATAAGTGCATAGACACGGTTGGGCGCTGCAGGCGTCATCGTAAGGGCAATTTTGCCGACGGGGCCTTCGGGCAAGCCGCTCCCTGAAAGTTTCTTCCAGGTTTCACCGCCATCGGTTGACATATGAAGTCCGCTTCCTGGTCCACCGCTGGTACGGTTCCAGTTCTTCAGTGAAATCTGCCACATCCCGGCAAAAAGAATTCTGGGGTTTGTTGGATCCATCACCAGATCTGACGCACCGGTGTTTTCGTCAACAAAAAGCACTTGTCTCCAGGTCTTTCCTCCGTCAGTTGATTTGTAGACGCCGCGTTCCTTCTGCGGTGCATAGGCATGACCCACGGAACAAACATAAACGATGTCGGGATTGGTGGGATGGATGACGATGCGGGAAATCCTTCCGGTGTTCTCGAGCCCGGAGAGTTGCCAGGTCTCACCTCCATCTGTCGACTTGTAGACACCGTTTCCAACCGTAACGTTGGAACGGATGAAGCTCTCGCCGGTCCCTGCAAACATGATCTGATGATCGGACGCCGCGGCGGCAAGAGCGCTCACTGAAGCTACATTCTTGTCATCGAATACCGGCCTCCAACTCAGGCCTCCATCTGTGGTTTTCCAGAGGCCGCCCGAGGCCGCTCCGGCAAAATAGACCAGGTCATTTCCAGGTATCCCTATCGCGCAACTTACGCGGTTGCCGATAGGGCCGATGTACCGGAATTTCAGTTGTTCGATATCTTCTTTTTTGAGGGTTTGTGCCAGTGCGACTTGCCAAAGGCACGCGCACAGGATCAGGGTTAGGCGGATGCGATTCATTGAAACTGTTAATTGATAATGTTGGAAGGTAGGGTTTGCCGATTGAAAAGAAAAGCGGAATTTGATTGTAACATTCAGCATTTGACTACCCTGAAGAGACTTCCATCAGGACTTCGGCCGCTGACTGTTCCTTAAAAGGATCAGAAGCTCCGAATGAAATACTTTTCTTAATTTGACCATTGAATTTTATCGATCTGTATTAGGCGTTAAAGAGAGTTTTATGGACAAAACATGCTTTATTATCATGCCCCTGAATGACCCGGACGGGTACCCACAGGGTCATGTGAACCGTGTATATGAATATGTAGTTGCACCAGCTTGTCGCAAGGCCGGCTTCTTTCCCAACAGGGCCGACGGATCAGTTCACATCGACCCTTTTGATGTGGTCAAGGAAGTGATCGACAGTGAATTGGCCATTTTCGATATGAGCGGTCATAATCAGCTTGCTTCCTACGGTCTTGCCGTTCGTCACGCGCTTGGCCTGCCCGTGGTTCTCATCAGGGATGTTCACAGCTACATACCTTTCCAGACAGTGGATTTGAACGTGGTGGAATATGATGACTCCCTGAGGATAGACACAGTTCAGAGGGCGATCGACGGACTCAGCGAGGCACTTCAAAAGGCGAGTGAAAGTAAATTGCAGAAACATGAAATCATTACCAGGTTAGGTATTGGATTGCATTCGTCCTCAGCCGAAACTGCATCGTCTGGCGGATCGTCTCAACCGGAGGCTCCTTTGAGTGTAAGCAAAACTTCTCACCTCCCTGTGATCTCACCACTGCCTGATTATGTCGGGGATCCATTCAATGCAGAGGAGATTTTGAAACTTAAACCTGGAGATGAGCTCTTCCACATGAATTACGGGAAAGGCAAACTAAATTCGGTGAAAAAGATGGGGAAGGACGAGCTCGCAACCATTCAGTTTGACGCAGGTACGAAACTATTGGTATTGACCGCCTCTGATCACTTCAGAAAGGTCAGGAGCTGAGAATTTCAGCATCATGAGGGTTCCTTTCACAGAAGTAAAAAGGCTTTGTTGTTAAGATTATCTTGCAGGGGTTGGAATAATTTCCAACTTAGAACTGTCTAACTGTAGTCAACATAACCCAATGATCCGTACATCCAAAAAGAGCCTCCTCACGTTACTTCTTGGTATCGTAGGCGCGCAATTGCTCCTGTTCAGCGTTACGACGGAGTGTGTCTCACAGGCAAATCCCAGACGCACACTGCTGGCGCTGTCCAAGGCCGATCATACGCTCGCCATAGTTGATCCTGCTACATTCAAGATATTGGGCAAAGTGCCGGTAGGATCAGATCCACATGAAGTGATCGCTTCTGCTGACGGAAAGATGGCTTACGTGTCCATCACGGGCGGGGGAAAATCATTTGAGATGAATGCAATAGATCTTGTCGCGCTAAAAGCGTTGCCGAATATAGATACCCGTCCACTGATCGGTCCGCATGGACTTGCCTTTGAAGGCGGGAAAGTCTGGTTTTCAGCTGAAGGTGCAAGAGCCGTCGGAAGCTATGATCCTGCCTCAGGCAAAATTGATTGGAGCATGGGGACTGGTCAGGATCGAACACACATGATTTATGTGACGCCTGACATAAGGAGAATCTACACAACCAACGTAAATGCCGGTACAGTAAGTATCCTCGCCGATACTTTGTTGCCCCCGCCCACTACACCTACAGGTGCCGTCATTCCAGGAGCCAAACCTCGTCAGGATTGGGTGCAGACCGTAGTTAAAGTAGGTCCTGGTGCTGAAGGCTTTGACGTGTCGCCTGACGGCAAGCAACTCTGGACCGCAGCAGCACGCGATGGTTCAATTTGGATCATTGACCTTATAGGAAAGAAAGTG
>JBDHXU010000177.1:0-5846 GCA_039810905.1 Cyclobacteriaceae bacterium
CCAACCAGAATGATTTTACATTGGAAAGGGAAGATGGCGTGGGGATAAGGGATCAATCCATTGTGCCTCTTGACGAGTACCGAAATCAATTGCTTAAGAGATCATTTGATCTGGCTTTCAGTTCTCTGATTATAGTCCTTGTGCTTTCGTGGTTGTTGCCCCTTATTGGCATCTTGATTAAATTGGATAGCAAGGGTCCGGTATTTTTCCGTCAGAAAAGAGGGGGGCTTAAGAACAGGCCATTTAACTGTTTGAAGTTTAGAACTATGGTTATAAATAATGAAGCTGACGTCAAACAGGCTACAAAGAATGATCCCAGAATAACGCGACTTGGAGGTTTTCTTAGGAAGAGCAGTTTGGACGAGTTTCCTCAATTTCTCAATGTCTTCATGGGTGATATGTCGCTGATTGGCCCACGACCCCACCCTCTTCGGCTCAATGAAGAGTTCTCAGAGAAGATAGAAAGGCTCATGTCACGTCATTATGTGAAACCTGGGCTTACCGGGTTGGCCCAAAGCATGGGCTTCAGGGGGGAGACAAAAAATGTCATTGACATGGAAAACCGCATCGCCATGGATATCTTCTACATCGAAAACTGGTCACTTTGGCTTGATATCAAGATCGTCATTCGGACAGTCATTTCCCTTGTAAAAGGAAGTGAGAATGCTTACTAGATATTATGGTAAGGCCTATCATCTTTGCGTCAATCTCATTCGTAATTTCCTTCCTGATATTCCCGCTGTTTGTCAAAATCTTCGAACGACTCAACTGGTTCGACAGTCCAGGTACCCACAAAATTCATTCAGATCATGTTCCTTCCATGGGAGGAGTGGTCATACTGATAGGTACATCATTATCCTTATTAATGGGACTGCCGCTTCAGCAATGGATTACGTTGAAGTATTTCTTCATTTCCATTGTTCTCATGTTCCTCATTGGCCTTCGTGATGATGTGCTGGCGCTCAGCCCAAGACAAAAGCTCTTAAGTCAGTTTCTGCCAATCCTTGTATTGGTTTTGCTGGACAACATCAGACTTGCCTCGCTATATGAGTTATTGCCGGATTATGAGTTTCCTGAACTTCTTACTTACTGCATTAGTATTCTCTCAGTAGTAATCATTACAAATGCCTATAATCTCATCGATGGTATTGATGGACTTGCAGGAGTAGTTGGTAGTATTGCCCTTATCTGTTTTGGCGTTTGGTTCTACTGGGCCGGATTCCCATATCAGTCCCTGATTGCCCTATGTTTTTCCGGAAGCCTCCTAGCCTTCCTTCTTTTCAACTGGCAACCCAGCCGCATCTTCATGGGAGATACAGGGGCTCTCACAATAGGCCTCCTGCTGTCGTACTTTGGAATACAGTTTATCAATGCTAACCATGGCCTGCCGGTGGAACATCCTGCCAAATTCGCGGCCTCCATATCAACCGCTTTTTGTGTGTTGGTCGTCCCTCTCTTTGACACCTTGAGAGTGATTTTGATACGTCTGCGGCAGCTTCGGTCACCTTTTCAGGCGGATCAGAATCATCTTCATCACCGGCTTCTGGGATTGGGTTTGACGCATGCGGGGGCCTCTGTTCGTTTAGGCCTTATCAATATCTTTTTCATTGGAATGGCCTTCTTGCTGAAGGACCAGTCGGACTATATTATCTTGCCAGCGATTTTGCTCGTATGCCTCGCGATCCACATCGTTCTGGAGTACCTGACAAAGAAGAAGTCCGCAATGTATGCTTGAAATTATCGATCGAACAAAAAGTGAGATACTGAATATCCAGGCCGATTCCCAGGATCAGGTGGAGGCTTTTCGTATCAAATACCTGAGCAGGAAAGGGATTATTCCTCAGCTATTTGACAAGCTGAAAGAGTTGCCACCGGAACAAAAGAAAAATGTAGGTAAGCCTCTTAATGAACTGAAACAGCTGGCGGAGGCAAAGCTCAAGGAGTGGACCGCTGAAGCAGGTAACCGGAAGGTTGATGTTGCTGATGATATGGATCTGACCCTACCACCCGTACCGGACAGAATCGGCAGCCGCCATCCTTTGAACCTGACGAAGTACCTGATCATTTCCATCTTCGAAAGGCTAGGTTTCAACGTAGCTGATGGGCCTGAGATTGAAGACGACTGGCACAACTTCACCGCCCTGAATTTTCCAGAGAACCATCCGGCCAGGGAAATGCAGGACACATTCTTCATTGCGAGGAACCCTGATATGCTACTTCGGACGCATACGTCCAATGTGCAGATTCGATTGATGGAGAAGCAAAAGCCTCCGATCCGGGCCATTATGCCGGGACGGGTGTATAGAAACGAAGCTATTTCTGCTCGGGCACACTGCTTCTTCCATCAGGTTGAAGGTCTGTATGTCGATCGCAATGTCAGTTTCGCAGACCTCAAACAAACGCTCTACCATTTTGCCAAGGAAATGTTTGGCAAGGATACCAAAATCCGGCTGAGACCCTCATTTTTCCCGTTCACGGAACCAAGCGCAGAAATTGATGTCTCCTGCTTCATCTGTCATGGAAAGGGATGCAATATCTGCAAGTACAGCGGATGGGTTGAAATCGCAGGCTCGGGAATGGTTCATCCTAATGTGCTCCGTAACTGTGGGATAGATCCCGAAGAATTCACGGGGTTCGCATTCGGCATGGGAATTGAAAGGGTTACCATGTTGCGTTATGGCATAAATGACCTCCGACTTTTTTCAGAAAATGACATTCGCTTTCTGAAGCAGTTCAAGAAAGTGCTATGACGTGGGTGCCCCGTACAGTGGGTGTAGTAGGTGCGGGTACCATGGGACAGGGAATTGCCCAGGTTTGTGCAAATGCCGGTCTTCAGGTAATCCTATTCGACATTAGAACAGAACAGGTATCCAGAGCTTTGGACCTGATCGCGAAAAACCTCTCGAGAGAAGTTGAGAAGGGTCGATGCTCGGAAGAGCTGAAAGAAACGATTTTATCAAACATTCAGCCGGCCAAGCTCCTCGGGAACGTAAGAGCAGATGTAATTATTGAAGCAATAGCAGAGGTAATTGAACTGAAGCAATCAATCTTCCACCAATTGGAAGACGTAAATGGAGCAGATACGATTTTTGTAACCAACACTTCGTCCATTTCGGTCACTTCAATAGCATCTGAAATGAAAGAACCTTCCCGGTGCGTTGGTTTGCATTTTTTTAACCCCGCCGACCGTATGAAGCTTGTGGAGATTATTTCTGGAGACAAGACTAATCCGGAGCTTGTTCTAAAAATGAGGGAATTTTCTGCTCTCATCGGAAAGACCTCAGTCGAAACTAAGGATTCACCAGGGTTCATCGTTAACCGGGTAGCCAGGCATTTCTATACGGAAGCATTTGTTCTGGAGGGTGAAAGAATCGCAGACGTACAGGGAATAGATGCACTGATGCGATCGGCAGGATTCAGGATGGGTCCGTTTGAACTTATGGACCTGATAGGGGTGGATACAAACCTGGCTGTTACAAAATCAATCCACGCTGGATTCAAAGGGGCTGTTAGGTTCAGTCCCAGTTTGCGGCAACAACAATTAGTCGATTCTGGGCGTTTAGGTAGAAAATCGGGAAGGGGATTTTATAACTATGGGGAAGGGGAGAAGTAGTTTGTGGTTATGGTCTTTATTGATCCTGTTCTCGTGTGCAAGGGATCTCACCGATGACCCTATTCCAGTTGCTCAATTTGCCGACTTTAATGTCAACCTCACACTTCCGGATTATCAAAGCCTTGCATACGACGGGGGCACGAAGGAAATCAACAGTATAGGCGTGAGAGGAGTAATTCTGTATCGGAAAAATGCCAGTACTTACCTCGCCTTTGAAAGAAATTGCACGTACCACCCGAATGATGCCTGTGCAACGGTCAATGTCCACAGTTCCAAATTATACATGGTGGATCCGTGCTGTGGATCCAATTTCGGATTTGACGGAAAACCTACAGGAGGAGTTGCCTGGCGCCCCCTTCGCCAGTATCATACTGAAGTGAACAATTTCAATGTTCTTATCACTAGCGAAATTATCAATTAGAATCAGTCTTTCCAGAGCGTAGAAGACTGTGACCTTTTCCGTACAGGAAATAGATGAAGAGGCCTACCACCATCCAGCCGAGCGCCATCAGTTTCGTATTGTCATCCAGGGCAAGGATCAGCATAGAGCAAATAATCATGCCAAGGATGGGAACCAGCGGCACAAGGGGTGTTTTAAAAGGACGGACAGCTTCGGGATTCTTAACACGCATCACCCAGATGCCGGCGCAAACCAACACAAAAGCAAATAAGGTTCCGAAGCTGGTAAGGTTTCCAACTATATCTCCAGGCACAAATCCTGCAAAAGGTGCTACACAGAAGAAGAGTATCGCATTTGATTTGAACGGCGTTCTGAATTTCGGATGGATCTCGGAAAATACCTTGGGTACGAGCCCATCCTTCGACATGGAAAAGAATACGCGCGACTGCCCCATTAACATGACCAGAATAACTGATGTAAAGCCTGCAAGAATTGCAACGGTTACAGCGGTAGCCAGCCATTCATATCCATGCATGTAGGTCTTGATTGCATATGCCACCGATGCCTCTTTGCCGGCAACTTTGAATTCCTGCCAATTGGCAACGCCAGTAAGAACGTGCGAAAAGAGCACAAACAAAATGGTACATACCACAAGAGAACCCAAGATTCCAATCGGCATATCTCGCTTGGGATTTTTGGCCTCCTGTGCTGCAGTTGAAACAGCATCAAACCCAATAAATGCAAAGAACACAATACCCGCTCCGCCGATGACTCCACCCCATCCGTGCTGGTTCCAGCCCTCATGGCCTACTGTGCCCTCGGGTATAATGAATGGAGTATAGTTGGCTTCGTTGATAAAGCCCCAACCCACAGCGATGACCACCAGCACAATAGAGACTTTGATAAAGACAATAATGGCATTGACCGCAGCGGATTCCTGTGTGCCTTTGATCAGAATTAAAGTGACCAGTATCAGAATGCCAATGGCTGGCAAATTGATAATCCCTGAAACTCCTGCAGCCGATGCTTCCCATGGAGAATGACACCATTCATACGGGATTGCACCTCCGAGGAGACTATTGAGATATTCACTCCAGGCAATTGCCACCGTTGCTCCCGCCAGAGCGTATTCGAGTATTAATGCCCACCCGATGACCCAAGCGATGAATTCTCCCATAGTTACGTACGCATAAGCATATGCACTTCCGGCAATGGGAATCATGGATGCAAACTCTGCATAACAGAGACCGGCAAAAGCACAGCCTACCCCTCCTATGATATATGAGACGACTACACCGGGTCCTGCGGCCTGGCTGGCCGCCGCCGCAGTCCTCACGAACAAACCTGCACCAATAATGGCACCAATGCCCAGGGCAATAAGATTGCCCGGACCCAGTGTCCGCTTCAGGCCCTTGCCGGAATCGGCAGACTGGGCCAAGAGTTGCTCAAGGGGCTTCTTGATAAAAAGACTCATGCGTTTCAGATTAGGAGAAAGGCTAAAAGTATAAATAATATTGAAATAACCTCCAGCGTCTTTGTGCAGACGGCAGGCTGGAGAGGCATAACGTTACAACTGAAATTCGTAATCGGCTAGTCCAGCCAACGGACCTTTTGAAGAAGTCCAAAAGTGTACGATCTGAAGTTGTCTACATCATAAGGTGCATTATAGAGTACTACAGCAAACACTTTCTTTTCAGGCACTGACAGGTAATAGGCGGCAAAGCCTCCCTGATGGCCAGTATGATTGATGCACTTTAATCCTTCCTGCGTTTTGTCAATCACCCAACTCCAGCCCCGGTCGGGCGGATTCACGCCGGCCCATCCGGGAAAAGT
>JBDHXU010000178.1:0-5841 GCA_039810905.1 Cyclobacteriaceae bacterium
TGGCGATATAATATCGGGGATACCATTAAGTTCACGAGCAAGTCGCCCTACAGGATCAAAATTTCAGGAAGGACCAAGCATTTTATCAATGCATTTGGTGAGGAGGTGATCATCGAAAATGCGGAGACCGCCATTACGAAGGCTTGTGAAAGAACGGGCAGCATCATGAATAACTTCACGGCGGCTCCAATTTATATCGAGCAAAACAAGAGAGGCGGTCATGAATGGATTATTGAGTTTCACATACCGCCACCAAACATGGAGCAATTTGCTGGAATACTTGATGACACACTTCGGCAGGTAAATTCTGATTATGATGCTAAGAGATTTCATGACCTGGCACTTATCGCACCAAGAATTCACAGTGTACCCGAAGGGACGTTCTATAATTGGATGAAAAAAAGGGGAAAACTAGGCGGCCAGAACAAAGTCCCCCGGCTCAGCAATTCGCGTGAATTTGTTGATGATATCCTATCGATGATTGCTTCGCTTGCCTGAATCAGGCCGGCTTCCATTTGATGGTGCAACCAATTGCTTTGGTCTTTTTGACGGGCACCTCTTTTTCCGAAAGCAAGGCATCGACCGCATCCTCCACAAAACGCCTTGTTACATTGTCGGGATTGCGCGCGTTGTCATCAATGGTTCCGATATAGGCCACACGGAATCCTTGCCGTGAGCGATTCAGCACAAAGACATGAGGAGTGTTGGTGGCGCCGTAGGCCCTGGCAATCTCCTGTGTTTCGTCTGTCAGGTAAGGGAACTTGTAGCTGTGCTTTTTGGCCTTGTTGATATTGTCGTCAGAGGATTCACCCGGCGATGAATTATCGCTCGCATTTATGGCAATCAGGGGGTAACCCTTTGAAACATATTTATCATTCAGGGCAATTATTCTGCTGTTATAAGCCTTGCTGTATGGGCAGGTATTGCAATCAAAAACAAGAATAAAGCCCTTCGCATCTTTGTAGTCACCCAATGAAACTGATTTGCCATCTACATTCTTCAGTTTGAAGTCAGTTGCAGTATCACCGATTTCATATCCAGTGAATGACGGCATGAAAGCTGTCAGCGCTGCTGACAGTACCCCCAGCAAAATCCATCCTTTCCACATCGAATTTATTTGTTTACCTCGTCAATTAGTTTTTCAAGTTCTCCCTCCTGCAATTGGCGCTCTATGAACCTCCTTTTGCCATTACGGTTGTTGACAATCAGTGTTGCGGGGAGCGCACCCGACCATGTCTTTTCAATTCGATCGATCCATCCATTAGGCGGATTCTTCTCATTCAGTATAAGCACTTCAGAGAGCAGTTTCTTTCTTCTTACAAACGCCATTACCTTTACTGGGTTGGGGTCAAGATCCATATCCATACTCACCAGGCGAACATGCACTCTGCCGTCAGAAAGATGCAATTTTTCAAAAAGGGGCATTTCCTTAACACAGGGGGCACACCAGGTAGCCCAGAAGTTTATCACTTGAATTTTACTTTCGTCCTCTATTATTGCTTTCTGTAGCTGTTCCACGCTAACAAGGTTCACTTCCTGGGTTTGGGTGCCTGTGCTTGTAATTACCAGTAGTACTGCAAGCAATATGTTTTGTGATGGGGTAGGCATCGGGAGACAATAACAGAGGGCACAAATGTGCTAAAATTCAGGCAGTTACAAATCTCCTAAAATTGGGGTATAAAGAATTCCACAAAGTGGCCACTTTATCCACATGAAGGGAATATTATCATATAAGAAATTGATAATAAGTAAGTTACGACCAAAATAATAAATCACTTCTTTGTGGAAATCTTCGAAGGCTCTGGTACGGGCAAGTGTGTTTAAGGTGTTCATATTCAAACCTTTGGAAGCCGCTAAGATTTGAAAAATTGAGCAGAGACTGATTCAACAGACCTGTCTACAGTATCAGCGATGAAGGCAAGAGGTTAAATATGGTTCCCTCTCTACCGGAAGGCCATTCTGAATTTGATTGGAGACGATCCATGTTCAGCTTTTGGGTCGGGGTTCTGGGACTGCAGCTGCTCAAGCCATGAAAGATAATCCTGGTACAGCACGCAGTCATTCAGGAGGGTATTTTCCCGTACAATGCGTATGATCTTATCCCTTTCAAGTGATTCCCAGATTTGAGCTTTCTGATCCTCTGGTAAATTGGAAATCCTTACATACACTATACCGCGAAAATTTTCGGCCCTCATAGATCATTCGGTTGTGCTGTTTATGTATTTTTTGAAAGTCAGGTAACCCAAAAAGAATATCCAAATGCGAAATCAGCGAGACAAATTCACCCTTGCAAAGGGAATTACCTATTTGAATGGGGCGTACATGTCACCCTTGCTTAAATCAGTTCAAAAGGCCGGGATAGACGGCATCAGAAAAAAGGGTAATCCGTCGGGCATTTCTTCAGGCGATTTCTTTACAGAGGGAGATCTGTTGAGAAGACAGTTTGCTGGCCTGATTAATCTGGATGATGAAAAAAGGGTGTCGATTATTCCTTCCGCTTCATATGGTTTAAGTACTGCCGCGAGGAATATCAGGCTGGAACGCGGTAAAAAAGTAATAGTCGCAGCTGAGCAATTTCCAAGCAATGTTTATCCATGGCTGCGTCGCGCCGCCGAGTGTAATGCCCAGGTCGAAATTGTTGAACCACCGGATACCAATATTTTGAGGGCGCAAGAATGGAACAATAAAATTCTTACATCCATTGACCGGCAAACCAGTGTTGTGGCCATCGGTCATGTTCATTGGGCTGATGGAACCCGCTTTGATCTCGAGGCCATCAGAAAGAGGTTGGACGAAGTAAATGGATTGCTAATCATGGACGGAACTCAATCCGTTGGCGCTATGCCCTTTGACATGCGGAAGATTCGTCCGGATGCACTTATCTGTGCCGGCTACAAATGGCTGATGGGTCCCTATTCCATTGGCTTGGCCTATTTTGGTCCCTGTTTTGACCATGGCGTACCCCTTGAAGAAAATTGGATCAACCGGTTGAACAGTGAAGACTTTACTGCGCTGGTGAACTACGAAATGAATTATCAGCCAGGCGCCCTCCGGTATGATGTTGGAGAGCACAGCAATTTCATTCTCGTGCCAATGATGATCAGAGCCATTCAACAAATCAGAAGTTGGACGCCGGCTGCCATCCAGAGCCATTGTAAGAAGATATCAGGACCAGCACTGAATTTGCTTCGTGAGGAGGGATTCTGGATCGAGGATGAAAAATGGAGAGGTCATCATCTGTTCGGTATTAGGCTGCCGAAGGAATATCGTCTCGATGATGTGAAGAAAACCATGATCAAACACAAAATCTCCGTATCGTATCGTGGCACGTCAGTGAGGGTTTCGCCACATGTGTACAATACTGAAGAGGATTTTGTGAAATTGGTAAAAGCTTTTCGATCTGTCAGGCCATCACGGTAATCATCGTGAGTATGTGTTCTGCCAGTGAAAGATCTCCCTCCAATGTTACACGGCTGCGTATGGCATCGGCATGAACGGCCTTGGTAAAGATTTTCCAGGACAAATCAACCGGAATTATAATGCGTGCATCAGCCCTGATAGGAGTTTGCTCTGAGATTTTCCAACGCCCTCCTCTTCTTTGAATCGCCCAGACTCCCCCCGCATCTGATAATACTTCTATGATAATGGTCGTACCTTCTGTGCCTGATTTCTGACGATAGTGGTGGGGAAGCGCCATCATGAATGTCTCTAGCGCTGGCCGATAATATTGTTTATTCAAAATCGCGGGGAGATTCAAGGCATCGCGTATTTGCTGTTGATGATGCCATTTTTCAGTGTACTCTCTTGCGATATGAAACCAGTTTTGCGATTGCGTGTCGCCCGCCCAACTCACTGGATAAATCGCATTAGCAAAGGGGTCCAATGCTTCAAGGCATTTCACGTAATCTTCATGGGTGTGCTGAAGCCCACTGACTAGTAAAGATGTGCTTACGCGTTTCATCGCAGCAACCCATTCATGGTTAATCTGATTCAGATAGACAACCAGTTCCGCATAAGTGTCAATCCGGGCCGTCGCTTGAAGCGCATGATGGTCGCGATAGAGGGATATCGCGCGAATATTTCCGTCGAGAAGATGCGCAGCTATATCACGTACCGACCATTGGGTTGCGACAGTCATATGGTTCCATTGTTCGGGAGTCAGGGAGGAAAGAAGCTTAACCAGCTCCTGATTCAGGGGCCGGAACAAAGGAAGGGTTTGGATCATGCTTACTCGGAAACGACGACTGCCAATTTTTTTCCATCGGGGCTTATGGCGAGTCTGGTCACATCTTTCAGGATTGAGGCCCCTGCGTTAACTAAAACTTCTGTCCAGCCGGCTTCTCCTGGTTTCATATAGAAAATTTTCGGCCCGTCACTCATCAGAATGCGTCCATCCGGAGTCCAGCACAGATCCTCTCTGGAAGTAATGGCCGGACCAATAAGCGATATCTTTTTGGTTCTTGTATTGAATTTCATGATTTGCCAATCCTTGCCATCATTTTTCTGCACGAAACTGAAAGCCGTTTCATTGGGAATACGATGCAGAGATCTTCCAATGTTGCTGGCGATCACCGTATCACGCTTCATGGGAAGAAGCAGGTAGTGTAAAGTATGCGGTTCCCCCAGCACAAAAAGACCCAGATGACTATTGTCGGTCCAGACATGATATCCGATAATCATATTGTCAATTATGATGCTGGGTTCGCCGCTACCGTCAATGGGATATTTGCCAAGGTCCTGCGCACCATTGTCCCGTTGAATGATGCAAGAAACGTATTGCTTTTCAGGTGTTACGAGTGGTGAATATTCACGTTCAGATGTTTTGGTGATGGACACTGTCTGCTGTGTCTTATAGTTGTAACTTTTGATGTCGGCGCGTCCGTCATCATTGAATGACGAATAGTAAACCAGCGGAAGATTGGGATGAAAAGAGGGCTGGTTGTCATATCCTTTGTGATTTGTAATGTTGACAGGATGCGAGAGCGTTATTTTATCCTTCTTCATGGACACATCGAAAAGATAGATATCTGTCGGAGTCTGGGAGTAGGACAGAGTTATACCACAAAGCAGCATTAAGATCAGAATAGTTGGTTTCATAATTCAATGGAATTTCAATGAAGTAGTCTGCGAATCTGGGGAATATGATGTATCAAATGCTCACGAAAAAATATGAGGGCATGCCTCGGATTTAGATACCCCGCAATGACATGCCGGTAGACCAGGCGATTGATCTTTTCATGAGGTATCCCATCTAGTATTTCCCTCAGATCTTTTCGCACCTGAGTCCACTCGGCTTCCAATTGGGACATGGTTTTATATATCACGGTCTTGTCTAGCACAGGCTTTGGAGCCTTGAATCTCAGTCCCGGAAAGCGCTGTGTAATGGCCAAAAGAGAAATTTTGAAATCTTCCCACCCGCCCGAATTCCGGGCCTGATCAATGCCATTTAGCTTCTTGGTAATATACTGAACAGAGAGCCGTTCCGCAGTAATGATATGACTCAGAATTTCTGCAATAGACCATTTGCCTTCCTTCCTTCTACGATTCAAATGTTCCTCTGTCAGGTGGCTAATCATTTGGAGTGTCTGGATTCGCTGGGCTTCCAGTTCATCAAAGACGCGTTGTAATGACGGGTGCATTGCATCTTAAAAGTAATCATTTAGATCCGTCCTTTGGCCATTCGATTGATTTCCATAAATTAGAGATGGACTATTCACCTTATGGAATGAATGACAACTATGCAGGTTTTTGGCTGAGACTGGTCGCCGGATCGCACCGGCCTTTTTTATTGACGCAGGAACCGGATTGCTCCAGGCAGGATCTGAATTTCCGCAGGAAGCC
>JBDHXU010000179.1:0-5817 GCA_039810905.1 Cyclobacteriaceae bacterium
ACTTTCACTCTTCACTCAACTTCGCGCTTCTGGCCGCTGGCTCTTGGCCGTTGGCTCTGTCTCCAAGTTGGGTCATGATCCTTTGTGGGAACATTTCGTTCTTTCCGCCTGCGCTAAGAGCTCCGGTGGGCGCAGCTCTTCACTCTTCACCCTTCACTTTTCACTCTTCGTTCTTCACTATTCGTTCATCCTTCTTCCCTCCTGCGCCTATGGCTTCGGCGGGCGAGGCACTCTTCGTTCTTCATTCTTCATTCTTCCTTCCTCACTCCCCATACGGTATCCATATATTCTTAATCTGCGTCGCCATCCTCAGGAATACCTCCCCCTCCCCTTGATGAACATCGAACCAGTCCCGGTACTTACCATAGTTCACCCAGGTACGCTTCATATTTTCTGCTGAGGCCATTTCGACGGCCTTGCTCCCTTCGGCAGAACCGAAATACCACATGGCATCAACGTCGTCGTGATTGGCGAGCACCTTCGCAAGTTCATCGGCGGAACCTGTAACAATGTTGAATGAACCTGCCGGAACATCCGACGTTTCCAGTATCTGGTAGAAATCTGTCGCCAGTAGCGGCGATGTCTGTGACGGCACGGCGATGACGCGATTGCCCATTGCAAATGCCGGTATCACAGACGAAATAAATCCAACCAGAGGTGCGTGATCCGGACAAATTACTGCCAGCACCCCGATAGCCTCTGGCATGGCCAGTGTTACATTACGAACCGTAGTATGATGAACGTTGCCGTCATATTTGTCAGCCAGTGCCGCATACCTATAAAGACGCTCAATGCTTAATGCTACCTCTTTCACGGCCTGTGATTGAGTCGCTCCTGTGAGTTGCTTCACACGATCTGCAAACTCATTCTTTCTTGCGTACAGGTTTTCGCCGATATAATAAATGATTTGTGCGCGTGCATGACCGGACATCGCTGTCCATCCTTCAGCACCCTGCGCTGCCTCCACGGCATTGCGGATGTCCTTGCGGTTTCCTTCCCCGACTTCGCCCGCCAGTTTGCCATTGTGACCATAGATGCGCATGCTGTAACCGCTGTCAGGCCGGGCCTGCTTCCCTCCGATGAACAGTTTGGCAGTGCGATCGATACCGGCTGATTCGCCTGATAGGCCTGCCGGTTTTTTTTGTTTGATCACCGTTGGCTTGTAATTCAAGGCTGAATCCGAAAGCGGCTTCAGGTATTCAAACAATCCCTCCTTGCCTCCTTCCCTGCCGAATCCGGATTCCCGATAGCCGCCAAAACCGGACGCCGCATCAAATACATTGGTTGAGTTGATCCAGACAGTTCCTGCCTTGATCTTCGGAGCCATCTCCAGCGCCAGATTGATATTCTCTGTCCAGATGCTGGCAGCAAGACCATAACGGGTATTGTTTGCCAGTTTGATCGCCTCCGGATGTGTGCGGAATGTCATGGCCACCAAAACAGGCCCGAAGATTTCAACCTGTGCAATAGTGGAAGAAGCAGAAACGTCAGTGAACAAAGTAGGCGGATAGAAATATCCATCCTTGGGACATGACCAGCTCGGCTGCCACAGCTTGCCGCCCTCGTCAACTCCCTTCTTTACCAACTCCTCAATGGTCTTCAACTGTACCGGCGCTACGATGGCGCCAATGTCAATGCCTTTGTCCAACGAGTCCCCAACACGAAGTTTCTCCATTCGCGCCCTGATCTTCGAATAGAGTTTCTGTGCAATGTTCTCCTGCACCAGCAACCGCGAACCTGCACAACAAACCTGACCCTGGTTGAACCAAATGGCATCCACTACTCCCTCAACAACGCTGTCCAGATCGGCATCATCAAAGACGATGAAGGGCGACTTTCCGCCAAGCTCAAGTGAAAGTTTCTTGCCGCTGCCTGCCGTAGCCTTTCTTATGATGCGGCCTACGTCGGTGGATCCGGTAAACGCTATCTTATCAACATTTGAATGATTGACAAGCGCTGCTCCGGTTTCTCCTGCACCTGTAATGATATTCACCACTCCGCGAGGAAGTCCAATTTGCTGGCAGATTTCCGCAAACAACAATGCCGTGAGCGACGTAAACTCTGCAGGCTTCAGCACCACAGTATTTCCCATTGCAAGCGCCGGAGCAATCTTCCAGGACAGCATCAGCAGCGGGAAGTTCCATGGAATGATTTGCCCCACAACACCTAGCTCCTTATAATCTTTCAGGTCAGTGTCCCTCAATTGAGCCCAGCCGGCATGATGATAAAAATGCCTGGCCACGAGCGGCACATCAATATCCCTGGTCTCCCTGATCGGTTTCCCATTGTCCAGAGATTCGAGTACTGCAAACAACCGTGAATTTTTCTGTATTTGTCGGGCGATGGCGTACAGATAGCGGGCTCGCTGATGTGCGCCTATCTTTATCCAGCCGGGCAGTGCCTTACGTGCGGACGCCACTGCTGCATCAACATCTTTTGCATTAGCCTCCGAGATGCTGGCCAGGAATTTCTTGTTGGAAGGATTAATACTGTCAAATCTTTTTCCGGAAGAAGCCTTCGTCCATTTGCCACCGATGAAGAGGTCAAATTTCCTGTTATAGGTTTCGAGCCAATCCTGCGCAGGCTGTGCACCTTCCGGCGCAGGCCCGTACTCCATCGTTTCGTAAATGCTTTCAACTTTTGTGCTCATAGTTGCTCATCACGCCATCGGATGGCGATAGGTTGCAGAATATCTACCTGTTACAAAATGCTCCAGCTGACGCTCGATATCCGCGAGCAGGCTACTGGCACCGAAACGGAACAACTCGGGTGTCAACCACTCGTTGCCCAATTCCTCTTTCATAAGAATGAGCCACTCGATCGCCTGCTTCGCTTTCTGGATGCCGCCTGCAGGTTTGAAGCCCACTTTGAATCCGGTGGCTTCAAGGTATTCGCGGATGGCGCGAACCATCACCAGGCTCACCGGCAAAGTCGCATTCACCGCTGCCTTACCCGTGCTGGTCTTGATGAAGTCTGAACCTGCCATCATGCACACGTAGCTCGCCTTCATGACATTGGAAAGCGTCACAAGCTCTCCAGTCTCAAGAATGGATTTCATGTGGGCATCTCCGCAGGACTGCCTGAAGAGTTTCACCTCATCGTAAAGGGCCTGCCAGTCGCCTCGCAACACGTGGGCGCGGCTTATTACAATATCTATCTCCTTCGCTCCAGCCAGCGCCGACTTCTGAATCTCATCCAGTTTCTGATCCAAAGAAATCTGTCCTGCGGGAAAACCGGTAGACACCGCAGCAACGGGGATATCAGAACCCTTAAGGCACTCCACTGCAATCGGGACCAGGTTATGATACACACATACCGCTCCAACATGCAGGTTCTTGTTGCCCATTCCCATCGCCTCCAGCAAGTCTTCGCGCACAGGTTGCCGGGCTTTTCCGCACAAGCGTATCACATTACCAGGCGTGTCATCGCCCGACAAGGTAGTCAGGTCCATGCAAGCGATGGCACGCAGAAGCCATGCCGCCTGCCAGTCCTTTTTAACTGAGCGTCTTGTACCCAGTGTGGCTGTCCTTCTTTCGACCGCGCTCTTGTTCACGCGTGCCGTCTTCAGCCAGTTCAGATCCAGCGGAATGCCGTTGTTGCGGGGGAAAGGCATAGAGGGTAAAGATACAGCAGGAATGATGAATGTTGGATGATGAACTTCGAATATTGAAGGATGACAAATCATCATTCATCATTCATCACTCATCATTCAACATTCTAATCGTTACATTCGTCTCCATGGAACAGCTCATCCGCAAATACTATCGCAGGAGGACATTTGCGTTGCTGGCGATTGTGCTGCTCGGGCTCTACTTCTACTGGGCTATACCCAGGAACTGGAGGATACGTCCTGATCTGCAGGGGCTTTGGGCGAATGTGAACGAAAAAGGCGACACCCTTGCCTGGATCACCATCGCCAGGAACGGAATGGTAAAAGGTAAACTGGGTGCAGCGAACTTCGAATCATGTGTAGTATTGGACACAAGAGGCACGACAGAACGGTTCGCCAATGCGGAGCCTGACTATACATTGGTGGGTTATCTTCAGGGTAAGATGTCTGAGGCTGATACCCTCTCAGAACGTGAAATAAAACTGCCTTTGAAATACGATCAGGAGCATCTCGAGGGAACCCTATTTGAGATAAGGAGTAGTAAGCCCGACACCCTGATGCGTGTCGTACTTCACAAAGGTCGTTGACAACCTCTATAGGGCAATCCTAAGTTAGGTCAACCAAGCAACCAAACTTCAAGAATGCCGTTTCATACTGCTTAACTTAGAGACTCTCTATCTACCCATCTTAGCGATGCATATTGATCAAAACATTCCATTCACTATCACCTCCTGGGATCAGGTGCCTTCTGAAAGACATGAGGGAACGACGGGTTATGCAATTTGGAAGGTCCTTCATTTCGGGGAAATCCGGGTCAGGGAAGTGGTTTACTCGCCCGGCTACCTGGCTGACCATTGGTGCGAAAAGGGTCACATCATTTATTGTGTGGAAGGTGTAATGACTACGGAATTGGATGATGGGAGGAAGTTCGTCCTGAACAAGGGAATGTCCTACCAGGTCGGCGACATGGCCAGCCGCCATCGGACGTTCTCGGAGAAGGGGGTAAAGCTGTTCATTGTAGACTGAAGTGTTGGTTCCTGGTTTCTCGTTCCTTGGTTTCTGGTCTTGCCTGAACAAGAAACTAGAAACTAGAAACCAGAAACTAGAAACCAGAACCTAAAAAAGGTTCCCCATCCGGGTTACATTCCCGTCCACACGACACTAAGGTGGTCTGAACCTGAACCACCATGCCTATCCATCTTATCAAACCCTCGTGTGTTCATTTCGCGATCACATTGAGTTTCATCCTCTTCCTTTTATCTGAAGCTGCGGCCCAGAATGGAAGCAAATACAGATCAGATGACTCTAACAAGAGAATCGACTGGGCTGATGAGGTAGTTGAGGAGACGGCCATTGCATTGGTGATAACCATAGATCAAATGCCCGAAAATGGCAGAAAAGATACCAGGGTAAGAATTGCCCGGGACGAACTCATGACTATCCTCAAGAAATGCCATGCCGGCCGCTATGATCATACCAACTATGAAGGAGAATTATTGAAGCTGGAGAAAATTGAAAAGAAAATTGGGGCGGTGGGAAAGACGTGATAGCTGGTTTCTAGTTTCAAGTTTCTGGTTGTCACAATCAACAAAGCGCGAAGCGCCGTCTCTGCGTAAACCTATTTCCAGACAACAGGTTTGGTCTCCTAACCAGTGGCGCACTTGAAAATGCCTTCAATCATCAAATCACTATTTATCTCTGCGCCTCACCGCCTCTGCGGTTCCAATTAGTTCCGGGTTTTGGGTTTCGGGTTTCGAGCTAGCACCCATCCGCGTGGTGCGAAGCCCCGCCTCTGCGTAAACCTTTTTCCAGACAAAGGGTTTGGCACATTCTACCAGGTGGACTCGCGCTCTACAATCAAATAACAATCACCAATTATCTCTGCGCCTTCCCGCCTCTGCGGTTCCAGTTAGTTCCGGGTTCTGGGTTCCGGGTTAGTCAATTGACGGTCCAGCGAGCAAACTCGTCTGCTTTTCTCAGTCAGTTCATTCGTACTTCACTCATCTCTCACTCATTCCTCACTCATTCCTCACTCACTTATCAGTGCTTGCTCAGACTCTCCTTAGTCATACTCCTCTCTTTGCCCACTCGCTGTCCACTCGTATCCGGTCGCAGTCCACTCTTATCCATAGGGTACCTGCTTGGGGGTTCCTGGACACAGAGTGATGCTCGACCTTTGCTTCGCGGTCCCGGCGCGAATCTTCTAT
>JBDHXU010000180.1:0-5711 GCA_039810905.1 Cyclobacteriaceae bacterium
CTCACCTGACTTTATTTCGTACCGAATAGGAATAATTGCAAATTGATGAGTGCTGATTATCGAAGACCTCAACATTCCTCAGTTCAACATTCAATATTCAACATTCCTCAGTCTTTCCACCACGCCTGCTGTTCTCCAATTCTCACAAGACTTTGCTGTTGGCCAATGGCCGGGGTAAGCAATGGAACATTCAATTCGCCGGCCCGCTTCACTGCGCGCACGATCGGGTCCGTCCATGAATGATTAGCGAGCGCAAATTTGCCCCAATGCACCGGCATCACTCTTGCCGCCTTGAGATCCACCCCTGCCTGTATCGTCTCTTCCGGAGCCATGTGAATGAGCGGCCACATCGGATCATATTGTCCGCACTCCAGAATGGCCAGATCAAACGGACCGAACTTCTCTCCTAATTCCTTAAAAGTCTGACTGTAACCTGAATCTCCGCCCAGGTATAATTTCAATGAGGACGTCTTAAGGATGAATGACGCCCACAAAGATTGATTTCTATTGAACATACGGCCGGAGAAATGACGTGATGGTGCAGCCGTGAGTTCAGCGCCAGGCCAAAGGGCAGCTGACTCCCACCAGTCAAATTCCACAACCCTGGATTTTTCGATTCCCCAATACTCCAGATGTTCGCCTACGCCAAGTGAAGTATAGAATTTTCCCACCCGCGGGTACAGCCCGGCGATGCTTTCATAATCAAGATGATCATAGTGATCATGTGTCAATAGGATAATATCGATGGGCGGAAAGTCTTGTATGGTATACCTCTTCACAAATGGAAACTCCTTCACTCCCACCATGCTGAAAGGCGAAGCATGCCCGCTGAAAACGGGATCCACCAGAATCCGTTTACCATCTATGGTGAGCAGGTAAGATGAATGTCCGAACCATATGATCGTGGGTTCGTCTGAAGCCGGCTGATGAAGATCGGTGGGCACAAGAGATATGGGGGACGAAGGCTCCCTTTCCGGAATACGCCCAAAGAAGAATTTGTACATGAGCTTCGGGTAGGACGCACCCGGCGCCAGCATCGAGGTTTCCTGCACATTGCGGAACTGGCCGTCAATAAATGCCCTGGATTCCCTGATCCTCTCAAGTCTCTTACCGCTGGGTAGTTTTCCGAATGGCTTATACAGCATGGGCGCAATAGCTTATGCTAACAATGACGCAGTATAAATGGTTTTATTCTACCTCTCGATTCACTCAAATTCGCTCAGCCAGTGACAACCAACGTTCAGTCTTGTTATCGATCTTCTTTTGAACCTCTCCAATCTGTACAGAAAGCCTGTTGATCGACTCGTAGTCACCCTGAATGCTGTTCAACTGTGCGGAAAGGTTGCCCTTCTCAGCCTCCAATTCCTTAATGGCCTGTTCAAGTTCTTCATACTCTTTCTTTTCCTTGAAGGACAAGGACTTCTTCAGCTCCTCTGAGACTGAAGCATTTTCAGTCGGAACTTTGGCTTCAGACTTGACCGATACCTCGGAAGTTTCTTCCTCTACCGAAGCGCGGTAGTCGGTGTAGTTGCCATTGAACAACCGGATCTTCCCATTGCCTTCAAATACAAACAACTGATCCACCAGGTGGTCCATAAAATACCGGTCGTGGGATACCAGGACGAGACAGCCGGTAAACTTCTCCAGGAAATCTTCAAGCACGTTGAGGGTGTCTATGTCGAAATCATTGGTTGGCTCATCCAGCACCAGGAAGTTGGGACTGGTCACCAGCAGTTTTAACAACTGCAATCGCTTCTTTTCACCGCCGCTTAGCTTCTCAACGAAAGTGTACTGTTTCTCCGGAGGAAAAAGGAAGTTGTCCAGGAACTTTGATGCCGACACCTGGCTGCCATCCGAAAGTGTGATAAACTCCGCAATCTGCTTCACCTCCTCGATGATGCGGTTATTCGGATTCAGGCTCATGGTGTCCTGGGTGAAGTAACCGAATTTGGTGGTGACACCTGGAATAACCTCACCCTGGTCAGGCTTTATCCGCTGCGTGATGACATTCAGGAAAGTGGACTTGCCAATTCCATTCTTTCCCACCACACCGATACGGTCATACTTTTTGAAGATGTATGAAAAGTGATCGATGACTTTGTGGCCGCCAAAACTTTTCGAGATATCATGAACCTCAAGGATTTTCCCTCCCTGCCGGGATTCTTTTATGTCGAGCTCCAATCTGTCCTTCCGCAAATCCTGGTTGGCCTTCTCCTGCAGTTCGTAGAATGCTTCAACCCGGTACTTGGCTTTCGTACCCCTCGCCTTCGGTTGCTTACGCATCCACTCCAACTCTTTTTTCATCAGGTTCCGCGCCTTGGCGACTTCTGTCTTCAGCATTTCTTCCCGCTCAGACTTCTTCTCCAGGAAGTATGCGTAGTTCCCCCGATAAGTGAAAAGCTTCCCGCGATCCAGTTCCACGATCTCGTTGACCACGTTATCCAGGAAATAGCGGTCGTGCGTAACCATAATGAGCGTGACCTGCGGACTCGCAAGGTAGTTTTCAAGCCATTCGATGGCCCCAAGATCAAGGTGGTTGGTAGGTTCATCCATGATGATCAGATCCGGCTGGGCCAACAGCAATTGAGCCAGGAATATTCTCTTCTTCTGACCTCCGGATAATTCGCCGAAACGCTTGTCCAGGTCAGGGACATCCAGGCGTGCCGTAATCTCCTGCACTTTTGCGTCATAATCCCATGCGCCGTATTCTTCCATCTTTTCCAGCGCGGCTTGCATCCGCTCGGCCCCCACATCCGGATGGTGAAGACAGTCTTCATATTCCTTGACGGCAGCAGCCACTTTGTTGGAAGGATCGAACAAGATGTCTTTTACAGGAACATCAGCAGCAACTTCCGGCTGCTGGGTAAGAAAGCCAAGTCGGATACCTTCCCGGATGACCACTTCGCCAGTGTCCGTTGGAAGTTCCCCGGTAAGTATTTTTAACAGAGTAGATTTCCCAACCCCGTTGTTTCCGACCAATGCAATCTTCTCACCCTGAGAGATCCCAAAACTGATGTCCTTAAACAACCACTTGTCGTGGAATGACTTTGATACCGATTCGGCAGACAGATAATTCACGCGCTTTTTTTCAAAAATGAGCGCAAAGATAACAAACCTATGGGCTGGACAGCTATGGACGTCGCTTCACGCCAATCAAAGCCAATTCATTGGTTCTTCTCATAATTCCCAATATTTTGCGTGCTGCGAACCCTAAGCCCTATGACCAGATATCTTGCCTTGTTGCTGTTTGCAACCATTTCCCTCCAGACACCTTCTCTTGCTCAAAAGAAGGGCAAGGCTTCCAAAGAGACCCAAGTGCAGCCGTCACCTGTTGATTCTGCCTTCTTCAAGCCAATGCTGTGGCGGAATGTTGGCCCCACTCGCGGCGGGCGTGTGACTGCCGTTGAAGGAATCCATTCAATCCCATCAACCTACTATATGGGTGCAACCGGCGGCGGACTCTGGAAGACAGAAGATTACGGAGCAACGTGGAAGAATATTTCCGATGGCTATTTCGCGACACCTTCCATTGGCGCAATCCGGGTATTTCAGCGCAACCCTGCGATCGTCTATGTGGGTACAGGTTCTGATGGAATAAGATCCAATGTTATCGTGGGCAAAGGTGTGTACAAGTCTGTGGACGGTGGCAAGAAGTGGAAACATATGGGACTGGAACGCGTAGGCCAGATTGGCGCTATTGAAATACATCCCCAACATCCCGACACCGTTTTTGTAGCTGCAGTCGGCCAGCCTTTTCAAACCAACAAAGAACGAGGCGTGTACCGTACACGTGATGGCGGCAAAAACTGGCAGCAGGTTTTATATCTAGCCGATTCTATCGGCGCGGTGGACCTGGAGTTCGCGCCCGGTAATCCTGATATTGTTTACGCCACCATGTGGCGCGCAGAGCGCAAGCCGTGGACCATCATCAGCGGCGGAATGCAGGCCGGAGGATTTTACAAATCAACCGACGGCGGCAACACATGGAAGAAGATATCGCAGGGCCTGCCGTCCAAACTCATCGGTAAGATCGATCTTGCCGTGAGTGACGCCGATCCCAAACGGGTTTATGCACTGGTGGAAGCACCAAAAGGCGAAGGTGGCGTGTACAGGTCCGACGATCTCGGAGAATCGTTCAAGCTGGTCAGCGACAAGAAGGAACTGGTAGACCGCCCCTTCTATTATTGCAACATTGAAGCCAATCCTCTGAACGCCGATGTCATTTTTGTAATGGCTACCGAATTTTGGAAATCCACAAACGCGGGCAAATCGTGGAAGAGAGTTACCCCTCCCCATGGGGACAACCATGATCTGTGGATCAGCAAGCGTGACACCTCCATTATGATTCAATCCAACGATGGAGGAGCCAATATCACCGTTAACGGCGGCAGAACATGGTCCACACAACACAACCAACCCACTGCCGAGCTCTACCAGTTGGAAACAGACGACCAATATCCGTACTGGTTGTATGCAGGCCAGCAGGACAACACCACTATAGCCGTGCCTTCCCTGCCGCCTACAGATGTGGTGAGCGGCGCGGCAAGTTTCTGGATGTCCGTGGGAGGCTGTGAGACAGGACCAGCTATTCCCAAGCCCGGCGATCCCGATGTGGTTTATTCAAATTGCAAGGGAAGATTTGGAGTCTTTAACAAGAGGACGGGACAAGAGAAACTCTACGTGGTTGGAGGCGAAAACATGTACGGGCACGACCCCGACGAACTCAAGTACCGTTTTCAGCGCGTATCTCCCATTCATGTGTCACCGCATAACGCAAACGTGGTGTACCATGCTTCCCAGTATCTGCACAAAACAACGGATGAAGGCGTTACATGGGAAACCATCTCGCCTGATCTGACGGCACATGAAGCAGACAAACAAGTTGTCTCCGGCACACCGATTACCAGGGACGTGACCGGCGAGGAGTTCTACAGTACTATTTATGATGTGAAAGAATCCGTATTGAAAGAAGGACTGATTTGGGTGGGCGCTAATGATGGCCCCGTCCATGTCACCCAGGATGGCGGTAAGAGCTGGCAAAATGTGACGCCGAAGGATTTGCTCCCCGGAGGCCGCATCGACTGCGTTGAGCCGTCTCCCCATCAGGTAGGCAAGGCATATTTTGCATCGCTAAGGTATCAGCTCGGTGACTGGCGCCCATTGATATACAAAACCACGGACTACGGAAAGAGCTGGACACTGCTGACCACAGGTACCAATGGCATACCCGCCGACCAGCCGGTCAGGGTAGTAAGGGAAGATCCACAGACAGAAGGACTCCTCTATGCCGGAACGGAATCCGGGATTTTTGTTTCGTTTGACGACGGACAGCATTGGCAGACTTTCCAGCAAAATCTTCCTGTTACTCCCGTTACGGACATCAAAGTATTCAGGAATGACCTTGTCGTTTCCACCATGGGTCGCTCCTTCTGGATACTTGACAACATCTCGCCATTGCGTCAGCTTGCTTCTGCCCGAAACGCAGATGCATACTTGTTCAAACCTTCAGACACTTATCACTTTCACTACCAGGGAAACGGAACGACTTCGGTTCCCTCCTATCCCGCACCTTCCGTTATCATAGACTACTATCTCAAGTCAAAGCCACAGGGTGACATCAAAATTGAAATTCTTTCCGGTGGGAAAGTCATCCGCACCTTCACCAGTATGGTCCCACCAAAGGATACTACAAAAGCCGAAGGACGCAATGG
>JBDHXU010000181.1:0-5668 GCA_039810905.1 Cyclobacteriaceae bacterium
GTTGTTGACTCCATTTGCCTTGCTGTTGAGTGTGGCCTCATCCAGTTTCCCGATCATGTAGAAAGCACTTTCTGGGTAGTCCCTGAACTCATCATTAAGAATTCGCTGACAGCCCGTAAGGGCATCTTCAATGCTGACGTCCGTGCCTTTCATACCGCTGAAAGCTTCCGTTGTGTAGAACGGTTGTGTGAAGAAGCGCTCCAGTCGCCGCGCTCTTCCCACCAGTCTCCTGTCTTCAGGGGATAACTGCTCGAGACCAAGCATGGCAATGATATCCTTCAGTTCTTCGTATTGGGCGAGCGTCTCCCTCACATGGCGGGCAATATCATAATGCCGTTGTCCGATGATCGCAGGTGAAGCCATCTTTGAATTGGACTGAAGCAGGTCAATGGCAGGGTATAGTCCTTCGCTTGCACGCTTACGTGAAAGCACGATAGACGCTGACAAGTGCGAGAAAGAGTGAACGGCCGCAGGATCCGTGAGATCATCTGCCGGCACGTAAATGGCCTGGATGGAAGTGATGGCGCCTGCTTCGGTATCGGCTATTCGTTCTTCAAGGCTGGAAAGTTCAGTGGACATGGTGGGCTGATAGCCAAGCCGCGAAGGCATTTGTCCCATAAGTCCTGACACCTCCATCCCTGCCTGGATGAAACGGAATATGTTGTCGATGAGCAGAAGAACATCGCGGTGTTCATCATCCCTGAAATACTCTGCCATGGTAAGGGCTGCGTGCCCTACTCTGAACCTGGATCCGGGTGGCTCATTCATCTGGCCAAACACCATTACCATGTTCTGCAGCACGCAAGCGGCCCTCATGTCATGGTACAGTTCATGCCCTTCGCGGCAGCGCTCACCGATGCCGCAAAACATGCTTATACCCTGGTGTTTCCCCACCATGTTGTGGATCATCTCCGTGAGCAACACAGTCTTGCCTACGCCGGCGCCTCCAAAAGGCCCGGCCTTGCCGCCCCGCTCCAGAGGAATCAGAACATCAATGGCCTTGATGCCAGTTTCAAATATTTCAGATTTTACTGCGTGCCGCGAGAATGGAGGAGGTGACCGGTGCACGCTCCTTTTTTCATTTGGTTCGAAGGGGAGATGGTCAATGGCATTGCCGAACGTGTCGAACATTCTGCCAAGCGTTTCCATTCCTACCGGTACCTTCAGTGGTTCACCAGTGTTCCTGACGGTCATGCCGCGACGCAGGCCTTCCGTGGGCGTCAGGGCAATGCCGCGTATCCTGTGCGCATCAAGTTGTTGAAGTACTTCAATGCGGGTTTCATCCAGGGAACCGGTGACCAGCAGTGTATTGATTGCAGGAAGCTTTGACTCAAACCTGACATCTACCACACTGCCCCTGACAGAGCAAATCTGACCTGTGTGGTTTGTTGTACGCTGGTCGTTGAAAGGCGATGACATGGCCACCTCTCTTTGACAGAAAGATGAGCCAAATTAGACAGGGCACCCCACTATATAAATGACGAAAGGCAGGTGTCCTTATGATGAATAGCTGTTCCGATGGCCTCAACGGAGGTCATCGAAGGCCAATTCAGGCAGTCAGGTTGTCTGTACCCCGGTCATCCTTGAGAATCAATTCCTCTTCGATCACCTGCTTGAAGGCATTCTTGGGAAGGGCACCCGGCTGCATCATCGGCCGGCCTTCTTTGGGAATAAAGAGGAACGTGGGAATGCTGCGGATGTCAAATACCGCCGCCAGTTCCTGCTCGACTTCGGTATCCACTTTGTAGATGGTTACCTTGCCGGAGTACTCTTTGGCCAGCTCTTCCAGAACCGGCGCCACCATTTTGCATGGGCCGCACCAATCCGCATAGAAATCTATGATGGCAGGAAGCTCTCCGCTGTATTTCCATTCCTTTTCCGTTTCGTAGTTGAAGACGTTCTTCTTGAAGTCTTCAGTGGTCAATTTGACAGTCATAATCTTGTGGTTATGGGACACAAATCTGATGAATGCAACGGACACAGAAAGTGACTATTGTCACATTGAAAGGAATTAGATTGAAAGGATCTACCGGAAACGTTTACTATTTGTCTTTTTCTTTTCTGACAAAGACAAAGTCACCCCCTTCATCTCCGGCATCAGCAATAACTCCGTCCTGGGGAACTACCATGGAGTTGTTGATGACTGCCTGCCGGAAACTGTCGAATAATTGCTGAGAGGTCATGAAAGGTTCTGGATTTTCTTCCAGCCTTTTGGACAGGTAGTCGAAGAAGACAGAGTTATCAGGCACTGTGGTCATGGTCCCGCTGGTGATGGCCCGTCGGCTGGGAAGTTTGTAGAGCATCTGTATGTCGAGGGAGGCGTTCTGTATGGCGCTCGCGCTCCGGGTCTTGAAAATACCTCCACTGAAACACGCATCCGAGATCAACAAGGTGTGTGCCGCCTTGATGCTCCTGATTTGTTCCCGCACGTCGCTGTTGGAAAGCCAATTCGACGGATCATTGGCCGCCGCATCTCTGGCCCACCAGTATCCCTGACGCGCATCTTCGTCCCAATAGCCGTGGCCGGCATAAAAGACAAGTAGGTTGTCCTGCGGTGTAATGGTCTTGCGGAGCTGGAAAAGCGCCACCAGAATATTCTGACGGGTAGGATTTAGGAGAAGCATGACAGTTGAATCCGAGAATGTGTAACGGGTGCGGAGCACCTCTCCGAGATGTTGGGCGTCTTTCACGGGCCGCCCAAGGTCCAGGCGGTTGTCCGCATAATCCGAAACGCCTATAAGGAGCGCATAGTATCTCCCCTTTCCGGGAGAGACAACTGTTCCGGTGCCAGGTTGTGTCTTGCCCGGTGTGACGGTAGCAATCTTTTCACCAGTATCAAGGTAGCTGATGGTGAAGGAATCGATGGTTGTTTCGTAGAAGAATTTGGGTTTGATTCCGATCTCTTTGAAAGGCGGGAAGTAATAGGTCAGTACAGGGTGCTCATTGATGAAGATATAGTAGAGGTTGTCAATTTTCCTTATGGTGTATTTACTGAACTGGTCTTTTTGGAGATTGACGGCTTCAATATCGGTGCCATCATAATTGCTTCCGATATCGCCATCTGTAATCACCTTGCATGCGTTGACCATTTTTGTGTCAATGCCACGATGACCGGCGAATTTCGGGCTGATGTCGATGACGTTATTTCCTATTTTGATCTGGAAGTAACCTTGATGGTGGTTGGTTGCGACGATCATTTCGATTTCAAATGACCGGGTGAAGTCAAGTTCGATGAGGCGGGTGGCCTTCCCTTTCTTAAGGACAAGTTTCCCATCCTCAAACTTCCCTTTCTCGACTGTCCAGCCGCTGTTGGTGTCAAAGGCGTCGGTGAAAAAGATTTGCCTTTGAGTTGGCTGAATGTCTGCGTAATTCACCTGGGCCTTGGCGCAATAGCCGGTCGCAAAGAACAAAAGCAGAAATACCAGCTTACCGGGGCTCATACAAAATGCTATGAAAGTTCTGCCGCCGATGGGAGAGTTTCAATGATGAGCATTACTCCAGACTGCTACATATGTCAGGCAACTGCAATCCTGGTGACTATTTCATGGGGACTGAATCCCAACTAAATTAGATGCCGGATGCAACTGTTACTGGTTGAAGATGAAGCAAGTTTGGCGAGTTTCCTTAAAAAGGGCTTTGTCAGTGAAGGCATTCATGTGGATATCGCCTTTGACGGCATAGTGGCGAAAAGCAAGATTCAGGCAGATCCATATGACCTGGCTATCATTGACATCAATATCCCGGGCATCAACGGGTATGAGGTATGCAAATATTTCAAGCTCATGCAACCCTATGCGCCCGTCATTTTTCTGACCGCCCTGGACAGCATAGACGACAAGACGCTTGGCTTTGAAGCGGGAGGCGACGACTACCTTGTAAAGCCCTTTGAGTTTAAAGAATTGCTCCTGCGTGTCCGGGCGCTGATCAAAAGATCAGGGATGCAACCTGCAACAAAGAAACTCCTGGTTGTTGGTGACCTGGTGATGGATACCGCCGCCAAAACTGTAAGTCGGGCCGGAAAGCGAATTGACCTGACGGCCAGGGAATACAGCCTGCTGGAATACCTGATGATCAACCGGGGCAGGGTGGTAAGCCGCGTAGACATCGCCGAGAAGGTTTGGGACCTCCATTTTGATACTTCAACAAACGTGATCGACGTGTATATCAACTATCTCAGAAAGAAGGTGGATAAGGGGCAGCGGGTCAAATTGCTGCACACTGTTGTGGGGATGGGGTATGTGTTAAGAGAACCGTGAAATATGCTGTTACGTCAAAAAATTACCCTAGCATTCATTCTCCTGGCGGCCCTGTCTTTGCTGCTCTTCTCCATATATATATATGTGGCGTCAGCTCGCTATCGGGTGGAGGCCTTCCAGGAACGGTTGCGAAACAAGGCCCTTGCCACCCGCGAGATCTATGAACTGCATGACAAGGTCGCCGAAAGGATTATCATGAGCATCCCTGAGCAGTCGGAATACGTCTTCGATGAGAATGATCATATGATCTTTTCGATCAACGATGTGCAGGATCTTGCCTTCACTAAAGAGCTGTTCGACAGGATCCGCAAAACCAAGGAACATTACTTCCGATACCAGGGTGACGCTGTGTGGGGATATAAGGAGGGTCTTGGGTTTGCTTTCACAGCCAAGGACAAACCGAGGATCATTATCATAACCGCTTACAACTCCAATGGATTCCTTCAGTTGGATAACCTGGTGTCACTTCTTATCTGGGGAAATATCGTATCTCTCATTCTCATCGGACTGGTCGGATACCTGGTGGTCGGTGCCTCTTTCCGGCCCTTCAAGCAACTGGTGACCGAAGCGGAATCAATCCAGGGACATGAACCTGATTTCCGTCTGAGTTTCCAGGATAACCCAACTGAAATTGGAGTTCTGTCAAAAGCTTTCAATCAGGCATTGGCACGCATCCAGACATTGTCCAGTTTGCAGAAGTCTTTTATTTCCTACGCTTCCCATGAACTGCGTACGCCGATAGCCGCTGTCGCAGGAATTCTGGAGACCTCCATCACATATGATAAATCCATCGAGACCGTCAGAAATAACCTGAAGATGGCACAGCGCGAACTTCAAAAGGCCACGCAACTCCTTAGCGGCCTGCTTCAGCTGGCAAAGCTCGACACGCTGCAGCTTCAGGTGGAACATGCCAATTGCAACTTGCTGGATATCTGCTTCGATGCGATCAGACTGTTGGAATCGAAGCACCCGGAGCAGAAGTTCTCATTCTCTGTGGATCCTGCCATGATCGACCAGCTTGTGGAGGTGGCCGGTAATGAGCAATTGCTCAGGACAGCTCTTATAAATGTCATCGACAACGCAGCCAAGTTCTCCTCCGGACAAAAAGTGGAAATTTCCCTTTCAACCAAAGAGGGCATGTGGCTTATTGAAGTCAAGGACCTTGGTATCGGTATTCAGCAAAGCGATCGCCCCAGGATCGGAGAGCCTCTGTATCGGGGACAAAATGTAAAGCAGGTAGAAGGTTTCGGATTGGGACTTGCGCTTACCAGGCGTATCGTAGACCATCACAATGGTCGTATCCAATTCCTACCGAATGAGCCGCACGGAACCATTGTGCAGATCTTTTTCCCCATAAGCCCTGCTGCCTAGTTGTTTCCGCTCTAATCCCATTTTAATGTTGGTCTAATTAC
>JBDHXU010000182.1:0-5484 GCA_039810905.1 Cyclobacteriaceae bacterium
AAATTCCTACTTTGAGCAATTATGCTTACCCGTGGGTTTATGTTTGCGGCGGTGGCCGGTGCGTGGATGCTGGTATCCTGCGGGAAGAAATCGTCTGACCGGCTTCCGGAAACAGTAGAATACAATTTTCACATCCGACCCATTATCTCTGACAGGTGCTTTAAATGTCACGGTCCTGATGCGAGGCAGCGGAAGGCAAACCTCAGGCTCGATACTGAAGAAGGCCTCTATGCTGCCTTAAAAGACAATCCCGATGGCAGAGTAATTGTCCCTGGCGAGCCTGATCACTCTGAATTGTACCGTAGGATTGCTTCGGGTGATACTGCAGAAGTGATGCCCCCTCCCACTTCCAGACTCTCCCTCACAGAGCATGAGATAAAACTCATCGGCAAATGGATCAGCCAGGGCGCAAAATATCAAAAGCACTGGGCCTTCATCCCTCCCAAGCCCGTGACTGTTCCTGAAATAAATGACCGGCAATGGGCTAAAAACGAGATTGACCATTTCATCTATGAAAAGCTTGAAGAACACGGATTGAGTCCTGCCGATGAAGCGACGAAGGAATCCCTGCTTAAAAGAGTTTCGTTTGACCTGACAGGGCTACCTCCATCGTTACAGCGACAAGAATCTTTTCTGAAGAATGAGTCACCGGACGCTTATGAAGCTATAGTGGATTCCCTGCTGGCAAATAAGCATTTCGGCGAGCGTTTGGCATTGCCGTGGCTTGACGTTGCCCGCTATGCCGATTCACACGGTTATCAGGATGATGGCCTTCGCACCATGTGGCCCTGGCGCGACTGGGTCATTCACGCATTCAATGAAAACTATCCTTTCGACAAGTTCGTGATGTGGCAGCTGGCCGGCGACCTGCTCCCCAATCCGAACAGGGAAATGCTGCTTGCTACTGGTTTCAACCGCAATCATAAGATCACACAAGAAGGTGGCGTCATTGATGAAGAGTACAGGGTAGAATACGTCACAGACCGCACGAATACTTTCGGCAAGGCATTCCTTGCGCTCACACTTGAATGTGCGAAGTGCCATGATCACAAGTATGATCCCATCAGCCAGAAAGACTATTTCAGCACCTTTGCTTTCTTCAACCAAGTGCCTGAAAAAGGTCTTGTGGGCGATATCATGCTTAACTCAATGGCCGACCCGCCAAAGATGTATATCACTAAAGAGGATGTTGACGGTATTCTCAACTTCATCAACAAGAAACAGCAATTCCCGGTTGAGGTAATGATCATGAAAGACAGCAGTGTTGTACGTCCGACATACCTGCTGGTGAGAGGTGCTTATGACAACCATGGCGAAATTGTCCATCAGGGGGTGCCTGCTGCCGTACTCCCATTTGATACGAGCGCGTATCCTGCAAATCGCCTGGGGCTTGCTCAGTGGCTTTTGAGCAAGGACAATCCCCTTACCGCCAGGGTATTTGTCAACAGAATCTGGCAGGAGTTCTTCGGCAGAGGAATTGTGAAGACTGCCGGTGACTTCGGGATGCAGGGTGATCTGCCAAGCCACCCGCAGCTGCTTGATTGGCTCGCCCTCGATTTCATGAATAATGGATGGAATATAAAGCGGTTGGTGAAGCAGATCGTCATGTCTTCAACCTACCGGCAGTCTGCCTCAACTACTGAAACGGCAAGACAAATCGATCCGGAAAATATCTGGCTCTCACACGCACCAAGGGTCCGGCTCACTTCCGAAGCCATAAAAGACCTTGTGCTCTCGAGCAGCGGGCTGTTGGTAGATGAGATTGGCGGCCCCAGCGTCAAACCCTATCAGCCACCGGGCATATGGGAAGCCTCCACGTCCGGGCGGGGGCTCTCCCACTATATCCAGGATCATGAAGAGAACCTGTACCGCCGGGGTATGTACAACTTCATTAAGCGTACGGTTCCGCCTCCATCCATGCTGATGTTTGATGCGAGCAGCCGCGACCAGTGTGAAGTGAGACGCCTGCGTACCAATACACCTTTGCAGGCTTTGGTGATGATGAACGATCCCATGGTGCTGGAAGGGGCGCGTGTATTGTCTGAGCGGCTCATGATGGAGAAGCCAGCAGAAGATCAAAGTGTTGAAAAGGCTTTCCGCCTGATTCTGTGCCGTTACCCGAATAACAGGGAGAAATCTGCCCTCGGTGTCTATTATGAAGAAGAAGTAAAAAGATTCAGAGAACATCCTGACCAGGCCGCAGCATTTTTGCAGGTAGGAGAATACAGGCATGAGAACATTAGTGATGTACCGGAGACCGCCGCATTGATGCAGGTAATCCACACCATTTACAATCTGGACGAGGCCATAACCAAATAATCATGGCAAAGGAATTTTTGGAGAACAGACTCAACGTAAACCGCAGACATTTCCTGGGGAAGTTGAGCCTGGGTGTGGGTTCGGTGGCACTGGGGAGTTTGTTGATCCCCGACCTGTTCAAATCAGATGACGGAGAGGTTACCTCCGGCCTGGGCCTGCCGCATTTCGCACCGAAAGCCAAGCGCATCATTTATCTGTTTCAGAATGGTGCACCATCACAACTGGAGAGTTTTGACTATAAACCCACACTCAATAAGATGCGGGGGCAAGATCTTCCTGAGTCTGTGCGTCAGGGTCAGCGATTAACCGGGATGACGTCTAACCAAAAGAAGTTCCCTCTTGTAGGCTCTTATTTCAAGTTTCAGCAGCACGGGAACTCCGGTGCCTGGGTGAGTGAGATGTTTCCCAACATCGCCGGCATTGCCGATGAACTTTGTTTCATCAAGACCATGCATACCGAGGCCATTAACCATGACCCGGCCCTCACTTTCATGCAGACTGGAGCCCAGCAAGGCAATCGCCCAAGTTTTGGAGCGTGGATGAGCTACGGTCTCGGCAGCGAGAACAGAAATTTGCCCGCCTTTTGTGTGTTGTTGTCCCGTGGTCGTGGGAATGGACAAGGTGTTTATTCCAAACTGTGGACAAACGGATTCCTGGACAGTGTTCACCAGGGTGTGCAATTCAGCAACAGCGAAGAGGCCGTCTTGTATCTTAATAACCCTGCGGGCAGCGACAAACAGAGCCGTAGGCAAATGCTGGATAAGTTGGGCGAATTGAACGGAATGGCGTATGAGAATTTTGGAGACCCTGAGATTATGGCCAGGGTTCAGCAATATGAAATGGCCTACAGGATGCAAACTGCAGTGCCTGAATTGACTGATGTATCCCGTGAACCTGATCATATTGTGAAAATGTACGGACCAGAATGCCTGATCCCAGGAACGTATGCGGCCAACTGCCTCCTGGCTAGAAAATTGTCTGAGGCCGGGGTCCGCTTCGTGCAGCTGTACCATCAGGGTTGGGACCAGCATGGCAACCTTACCGGGGAAATGCCGCTCCAGGCAAAAGATGTAGACCGTCCCTCAGCCGCACTCATCAGGGATCTGAAGCAGCGCGGGCTGTTGGATGAGACATTGGTAATATGGGGCGGTGAGTTCGGCCGTACCAATTATTGTCAAGGCGATCTGAGTGACAAGAATTATGGAAGAGACCATCATCCCAGGTGCTTCACCATCTGGCTTGCCGGTGGCGGCGTAAAACCTGGCATTACTTACGGTGAGACAGATGAATTCGGTTATAACATTGTTAAGGATCCTGTACATGTCAATGATTTCCATGCAACAGCACTGCATTTGATGGGTCTTGATCATGAGCGGTTGACTTTCAAACACCTGGGCCGGCGTTACAGACTTACCGATGTTGCGGGAAAGCTGGTGCCTGGGATTATGGCTTGAATGTGGGTTTCTAGTTTCTGGTTTCTAGTTTCTGGTTTTTGGTTATGCAACGAAGAGATTTTCTAAGCAAGACGGGATTGGCAGCCATTGGGAGTGTCTCCATTGTCCAGCATCTTATTGGGCGCGACAAGGGCCCTGTGTATGGGCACAATGGGATGCAATATGTCCTCGACAACCAATGGGCGAAAGCCGATCCACTGCGTAACCCTGTCAATGATTGTCACGAGATGGTGCAGGATGCCAAGGGACGGATCATTTTGCTGACCAACGAGACCAGGAACAATGTTCTTGTTTTCAATACTTCAGGAAAGCTGCTTGAGAGCTGGGGCCACGACTTTCCCGGCGCACATGGTCTTACCTTGTCCGGCGACGTGCTTTATGTTACAGACACCGTGAGACATCAGGTATTCAAAGTGAGCATGAAGGGCGAGATCCTGTTAACCATTGATGCCCCGAAGGAAAATGGTCTTTATCCTAAACCTGAGTTGTTTGTCCCCACGGAGACGACAGTAATGCCTTCCGGAGACTTCTATGTTGCCGACGGCTACGGATCCCAGTATGTACTTCACTACGATGCTGCAGGCCGCGTGCTGGGTTATTTCGGCGGGCGCGGTGAGGGAGATGAGAAGTTGGACAATGCGCATGGCATATGCCTGGATACCCGGCAGAATTCACCCACTCTGCTTGTAACTGACCGTACTCGAACGTGCTTCAAGCGATACAGTCTGGAAGGGAAACTGCTGGAAGTCATTCAACTTCCTGGCGCCTGTGTCTGTCGGCCAGTCATTAAGGGTGATTATTTGTACGCCGCCGTTCTGCGCTCTCCATCCCTTGACGCGGAGAAGACAGGATTTGTGACTATTCTGGACAAGCAGAACAAGGTAGTATCCAATCTGGGCGGATCAGCACCGCTTTACAAAGAGGGCAAACTCCAGCCCTTGTCACAGGCTGAGAAGATTCTCGTGCATCCACACGACGTCTGCGTAGACTCAGAAGAAAACCTTTACGTGGCACAATGGGCTTCGGGTAAAGTATATCCCTACAAGTTCAACCGGGCATAACCTGAAGTTCATCGTACGTTGATGCAGCCCTTCAAACGAATTCTTGAAAATGCGGTCTTCGCACTGAATATACTGGGGGTATTTCTTGCATTCACCAATCAATGGTTGGTAGTACCCTCATGGCTGCAGATTGGCGGCAGATTTCATCCCTTGCTGGTTCATTTTCCCATCACCCTGGTCTTGCTGGGAGTCGTCATCCTGATATTTGCTGATTCGGAATCCTCTCGTCCGCTTTTGCGCACGGTACTGTTAGCTGCTGCCTTTACCTCTACCCTCACTGCTATTTCCGGATTCTTTCTGTCGAAAGAAGGTGGTTACGATGATGATGTTCTGACCTTTCACAGATGGGCAGGTGTGATGCTATCCATCCTGAGTGCAATTCTTTATTATACTTTTTCCAGTGGGCGTTCACGTCTGGTGATTCGATTATCTGCTGGGTTCTCTACCCTGGCAGTAGTTGTCGCCGGTCATCTGGGTGCAACCCTGACACATGGAGAAGGATATCTTACCGCCCCCCTTCTCGGTAAGTCAGGATCGGAGACGTACAAAGTGGACAGTACCATGTTCAGTCAGTCAATTGGCAAAGTAATGGAGGCCAAATGTTTTGGATGCCACAATCGAAGCAAGGCGAAGGGCGATCTGGTGCTTAC
>JBDHXU010000183.1:0-5480 GCA_039810905.1 Cyclobacteriaceae bacterium
GTTGTCCAGGCGAGGCCGGCTCTTATCAGTTCAATCCTGGGATCGGTCATGCCTTCCGCACGTATCTCGCCAATACGGTTGCCATAGCGGTCCTTGCCGCTGACCGTCAGGATGACCTGTTTATTCAGCAACAACTCTTCAAGAAACTTCCTTGCCTCCAGGGAGTGGTTTTGGCCGGAGTCCGGACAGTCAATCCCTTTGAGCATTAATGGGAAGCGGTCCCCGTCGCCAGTCAGTATCTCGATGGTGTTGCCGTCGATGACAGAAATCACTTTTACTGTGGGTTCATCCACACCTAAACAGGTGATGGAAAATGCACAGCTGATGATGGTGAACACAAGAGTCTTCATAATGAGGTTGTCCGTTATGGTATAAAGGTCCTGCGGGATTTCCGGTCTGACCGTGTGATCTTGAGGGGCACATTTCTCATGTAAGAAATGATCACATTTTGCTATGAATCCCGCTCCATAAGGTTGAGTAACTAAGAGTTGAATAATCCTTTTATACTTGACTGATAATCAATCAGTATTAAGCAATCATGTGAAACCTTGAATCAGGAACATTTCTTGCAAGGGTTGGGTTATAATTACCCCTTGAACTATGAAGAATGCCTGCGTCTATGCGACAGTCGTAGACAGAAGATATTGTAGCTGTGGCCAGCGGCAATAAAATAAGTTGAAGAGCCAGGGAGCCTTAACGTAACACCGGAAATATTATTTTAACAGCGGCACCTTTGCCATTAACGGGGTTGAAGGAAATGCTGCCTCCGATAAACTCGGCTCTTTTCTTCATGTTCACCAGGCCAAAGTGATCGGCACCGTATGTTTCCTCCGGATCAAAACCAATTCCGTCATCTTCGCAGGTAAGGGTGCATTCATGATCCGCCATATGAAGTCTGATGTTGATGTTTTCGGGTTTGCCGTGGCGTATACTGTTATGAATAGCTTCCTGCAGCACCCTGAGAATATTGACTGCCTGGGTTGCGGTAAGGGTCCGATCAGGATTGGCGGAGATGCTAAAATTGAAATGGATATGTTCGTTCGGTTTCTGGAACTGCCAAATCATGTTGCGGATCTTCATCTCAAGGTCATCTGCCCTGATCTCATTCTTCTCAATCACCCAGATGGTATTCCTGAGTTCGATCATCACCTGCTCGAGCTGATCCTGCAGGTCGGTTATGCGCTGTGATTTTGCAGGCCCAGGTTCAAGTCGACCCATGGCAAGACCCAGGTTCGTAATCCTGGAACCGAAGTTGTCGTGGAGTTCCCTTGATATTCTTTCCCGCTCGGATTGTAATTGACCTGCCTTTTCCACCTCAAGCCGTTCCTTGTCTTCTTCGGCGCGGATTCCGGCCTTCCGAACACCGTTGAACTGATCCGCAATACCGATAGCGAAGATGAGGCAACGGATGGCCTCCGCGAAATAATGATAGTCAGACTCATTATTCTGATAGTGCATATATCCCGGCATGGGTATGAGATAAACGACCGGGACCATCAAGAACAGCAGATATCCGAAAAAAACATACAAGGCATAACGGTTGCCTTTGAGGAAACTTCTTAGTGAGGCAATGGTGACCAACAATGTGGATAGCAGACCCAGATAAATGCTGATGAGATTATTGATATATAAGCCAACGAGGAAAAACAGAAGCACGGTATTGATGGCCAGCAACACCGCGACACCGTTCATGATCCTGTGCATGAGCAGATCGTCCTTATAGGTGCGAAGGAACGATTGAGTGAACAGAAGTACCGTGAGACCCACCAAAGAACCTGCCGGATCATGCACATAACGCAGCATGGGATAGATCGGCTCAAGCCAGGATATCTCCGCCTGATAATACTTCTGCAGAGCCAGGTAAACAACAACGATGCCCAGGTTGATGGAGAAATACATGTACGTTCTCCCTCCGAAAAAGAAGAAAATAAATACATGGAAAATGGTCATGACTATCAGAATCCCCAGCGCAATGCCATGATAATGGCGCATCCGGAGAAAGAAATTTACAAACGCATCCCTTTCGGCCAGATTCAGAATGATATTGCCCAACTGCTTGCTTATCAGAGAACGGGTTACGACACACAGGTAGAAGGTTGATTCGCCTGACGGTAAATCAACAGGCAACGCCAACTCCTGGCTGAGATGCAGTGGACGTTTTCTGCTGGCTATGAGGCTGCTCATCACGGTGGGATGTACGATGCCGTCTGGGGTAATATGGAAAACCAGGATGGAGTCGGGACTGGGGTGGAAGTATAGCGCATCCTTGAGTGTGCCACCTGAAAGATTATTTACTTTCAAACGAAGCCAGTATCCGTCAATGTCTTTGTCCTGATGAGTGGGATAGATATCCTGACCGATAGGGCGAAATGATGAATCACGCTCTCTCACCATGCTCAGGTTGAGTAATCTCTTTGGATCTTTGAGCATCTCCACATAAGGGTAGAGGATGAAAAGATCGCGTTGCTCCTTGATAGCCAATACGCTGTCGGCGGTTTGCGCTTCGGCTGGGATAAAGACTGCACTTGCCAGGATGATTGCTAAAGTCAGGAGAATGGGATGGGCAGATCTGGTCGGTTGAATCATACGCTGGTCGGGCCAAGGCAAATCGCTTTACCTGGGTGAGTGAAATATATGGAGATTATCCAAGGCCGTCAACGGATTCTGGATAACAGATGATGGACAAAAGGAGTCAGTTTAAAAAACGAAAGGGACTAGCCTCAACGACTAATCCCTTCACCTAAACCTTGTAAACCTCAGAACTCTGCGGCTGTTACCATCAGTTCCGAAATGTACTCCAGAATCACTACTTCAGTAAATTACCCTTTATAGGTATTTTGAGATAGTAGACCGCGTCCCGTTCGTCCCTGATTGCCTTCCCTCAGGATCTTTTTTTTCTTACGTTACGAGAAAAAAGGACCATGTCGACCAAATCTATCCGAAACCTGATTATTCTTCAATGTATAATGCTTTCCTTCAACCTGTTTGGGCAAAGCACGGGGGTGACTGCAATTAAGGCTGGAAAACTTTTGGACCCTGAAACAGGAACTTTGTCAAGCAACCAGATTATCCTTATCGAAAAGGAAAAATTCACTGCCATTGGGCCTAATGTTTCAATACCAAAAGGCGCGAGGGTTATCGACCTCTCTGGTATGACCGTCATGCCTGGATTGGTGGATGCCCACAATCACCTGGCGCTGACTTATAAGATTGACCCCGAGCGCAATCTGTATTACTTCACCTACATCACTGAGAGCACAGCCTTGCGGGCGATACAGGCTGCTTCCAATGGCATGCAGATGCTGGCTTCAGGATTCACCATTGTTCGTGATATGGGCAACAATGGCAACTATGCTGACACTGCATTGCGCCAGGCAATTGAGCAGGGATGGATACCTGGCCCGATGATCATCAATTCAGGCATCATCATCGGTGGAATGGGCGGGCAATTCTGGCCCACACCAGAGATGGGAGAGAAGAACATGGTATATCCCGAATACCTTGATGCCGATACCCCAGATGAAATCATCAAGGCCATCCATCAGAATATGCTGTATGGCGCCAGGGTGATCAAAATTTGCGTTGACTGCAAACCGTGGGGTTATTCTGTAGATGACATCAAACTGGTGATTGCCGAGTCAGCCAAGGCTGGCTTCAAGGTGGAGGGACACTGTCAGACTGTAGATGGTGCACGTCGGGCCATAGAGGCCGGCATCTGGTCTATTGCCCATGACAGCGGTATGACCGATGAACTTCACAAAGAGATGGCAAGAAAGGGAATATGGAGAGCCGGAACAGAGACTCCCATGACACTGCCAGAACACACCACGCCGGAGAGGTATGCGCAGACTGTGGCCATGCTGAAGAACGCTTATGACAACAAGGTTCCGCTGACATTTTCAACTGATGCCGATTATTATGTGCCAGGGAAAACCAGGGGAGAAGTGGCTATTGAGTTCATTGAAACCTGGAAGGCCGCGAAGGTTCCCAATGTGGACATCATCAGGGCGATGACAATCAACGGATACAAATGCAGTGAAACGGAAAAGACGCGCGGACCCATTAAGGCGGGTTTGGCGGCGGATCTGATAGCGGTGAAGGGAAATCCGATTGAGCAAATTGATGTGCTGCGCAACGTTGACTTTGTAATGAAGGATGGCGAAGTGTTCAAGCAAAACGGCGTGATGACCCCTGAAAAATTCCTCCACGGCGGCCCTGTGAAAGGAGTGAGGTTGAAGGGGAACTAGCGAATGAAGAACTAAGAACGAAGAATGAAGAGTGAACTACAGCGTTCTTCATTCTTCGTTCTTCATTCTTCATTTAATCCTTTTGGCGAAGGGGTTGATCTTTGCCTCTACACGTATATCGCCGGTAAGTGATTTGAGGAACGCAACGATGTCCTTAATCTGCTGATCGGTCAATTTTTTATTCAATTGTGCCTGGCTCATGATTTTTACTGTGGTATCCAGGCTGGTGATACTGCCATCGTGGAAATAGGGATAGGTCTTCTCCACATTTCTCAGGCCTTGCACTTTGAATACATCCTTATCCTTTTCTTTGCGCGTAACATTCTTCCTGCCCTCGTCATTATAGCGACTGTGGGTGAGGGTCCTGTAATCTGTAACCAGTCCGAATTTCTGCATCGTTGTTCCTCCGATTCCGACCCCGTTGTGGCAGGATGTGCAGCCGGTATTCATAAAGAGTTTCAACCCGGACTTCTCAGTATCTGTCAGGGCATCTGCATTTCCCATCATGAATTTGTCAAAACGTGAGGGTGTTAGCAGCGTCCGCTCAAAAGCGCCGATGGCTTTCTGGACATTTTCATAGGTCACCGGTTGCTTTTTGTCAGGGAAGGCGGCCTTGAATAGTTCTTTGTATTCAGGAACGTTGTCAAGCCTTTGCACGAGGAAACCTTCATGCGGTATGGCCATCTCGTCTTTATTGAGAATCGGCATGCCGGCCTGTTCTTCTACATTGCGGGCCCTGCCATCCCAGAACTGCATGTTGTGGATGGCTGCGTTAAATACCGTTGGGGAATTGCGATCACCTTTGGCGCCGGATGCTCCTGTGCTGGTGGGTTTGTTGTCCACCCCGTAACTGGCGAGGTTATGGCATGAGTTGCAGCTGATTTTTTCGTTGCTGGAAAGCCTCGGGTCATAGAAAAGCATTTGCCCCAATTTGATCACAGGTTCGTTGGCCGGTGTAATTTCATTTGGGGACGGCAGTACATCGAAAATGTTCTTCGCCTCTGTAAGCAACAGACTGTCGGCTTTCTGCTTTTCGAGGGCTTGTTGTTTCTCTTTGCTTTGCTGGCTGCAGGCAGTTAACAGCACTGCGAGCACAAAAATGCCGGTTAGCGATTTCATGGCGGACTGTCTTTAGTTTATCAAAGAAAGAGCAGCCATCATCGACTTTCAATGAGAGAGATTGCCTGTAATTATGACTTTTGATAGGAGAATATGTCAACAGGCACCTTCGTC
>JBDHXU010000184.1:0-5369 GCA_039810905.1 Cyclobacteriaceae bacterium
TTCTTCCTTCTTCATTTAACAACCAGTACTTTTCTATTTATAGGATACACCCACTCGATCCCCCTGTCAGTGACGATGGCATCGTCTTCCAGCGGAACGCGCAGTTTCTTTCCTCCCCATTCGGGTATGGGAGTGTAGGCAAAGAACTCGATGGACAGCAGATTGGTGGGACGGAGGATGTATCCCATCTGCACCGGATTAAAGAACGCAATTGACGGCCCGCTTCCGTGGCCCCAGTCGCCCACCGAATGACAACCAACAATCACGTCAGTCTTGTCGTTGTTGTTGGGTTTGTTGAACTCAATTCTGGCGTAACCGCCGTCCTTTAGTGCCTTATATATGTTGTCTTCGTTTTGCCTGGCCGTAATGCCCGGCTTTATAGTTCCAGCAACAACCTGTCTTACTTTCAACGCCTGGTCATAGGCATGGAGAATGCCGGAGGGCACATCTCTCTCGCCCTCTTTCAGCACATAGGCCATGCGCTTCATATCGGTGTACATGTTCATAAAGCCCACCCCCCAGTCCAGCATCAGGATGTCTCCGCGCTGGATAATCCTGCTGTTCGAAGTTGCTTCAATCCCGTTCGGACCTGTCACATAGATGGACGGCATTCCAAAAGATGACTCGAGATTGTGTTTGAAGAGCTGCTCCTTCAGCCACCATGCTACATCTTCCAGGGTGGTGACGCCAGGCGTAATCACCTCATTGGAAAGTGCTCGCTCGGCCAACTGGTAAGAGTAGTCGCCTGCCTCGGTGAATGTGGCGATCTCGGAGGTTACGTGCCTCGACCTGAAGTCGGAAACAAGCTTTTCCGCAGAGACAAATCGAGATTCATAGGTTGGCCCGAGAATGGATGCCAGTTCCTGACGGCCAGTATAGGAGAGACCGTCCGCGCCACCGATGTCCTTGGACATGTTGAGGCCTATTCGCTTGGGGTCACGCCTGGTTACAAATTCCTTTAACTCCGACTCTGCACCAAAATAATCATAAGCTTTTCCTTCCTCCAGCAAATAGCCTTCAATGCCGAGCACAGACCGTTCGATACGGGGTTTACCGGTGTCGGTGAAGATGTAATATCCGTTATGCCCAACATAACCTTCTCCGAGTTCGCGATACATGGGGTCAAAGTTCCCTTCCCTGCACATGATGATCCACATGTCAATTTTATTCTCCCGCATTACTTCCGGCAGGATCAGGTCAAACTTGTCGAGCCGTATTTGATTCGCTTTCCTCCAACGGCGGAAGGATTCCTGTGAGAGTGCATTGCTGATGACGATAATCATCAGCATCAGAGTGAAGAATACCTTTTTCATTCGTGCGGGATAAATTATTTTTAACGGGTTATTCGCAATTGCCTGAATGGTAGTTGCCTAATGCTTAATCTAAATCTAAAAATATATGGCTCGCTTCTTCCTTCCTATGGTTGCCTGTGTTTTTGTGATGACCGGAACACTTGCACAGGGAGTTTACACCCTCCACTCTCCAAATGGATCCCTTACCCTGCAGTTCCTGCTCGATGGTTCCGGCGCACCTCATTACAGCCTGAGCTACAAGAACAAGCCAGTATTACAGAAATCTTCAATGGGATTTCAACTCGCAGAGGGTGATCTGACTTCCGACTTTGTGGTGTTGGGGACGGATACGGCTTCCGCAAATGAGCACTGGCAGCCCGTATGGGGTGAGGTGAAGGAGATACGCAATCAGTACCGGCAGCTGACAGTACACCTGAAGAAGCCTGGAACGCCTGACCGGCTTATGGACATTAATTTCAGGCTGTTCAATGACGGCTTGGGATTCCGTTATGGATTCCCTCTTCAGCAGGGTCTGCAATATTTCATCGTAACAGATGAGCGCACACAATTTGTGTTGACCGGTAACCACAAGGCCTTCTGGATACCAGGAGACTATGACACCAACGAATATGCTTACTCAACCACAAACATCAGCGCAGTGGACGGCAAGGCGATCGCTGACAACAATCCTGAAATTGCAGTTCGTGTTGTCAAGGATCCATCTTCTGTTGCCACCCCGCTTATGATGAAGACAGCGGATGGATTGTATATCAATATCCATGAGGCATCTCTGATCAATTACCCTGCTATGCAGCTTCATGTGAATAAGGGAAGCTTTATTCTTACCAGCAGTCTGGTGCCGGACCCTGTGGGCAATAAGGCTTACCTGCGTACACCTTTCGCAACACCCTGGCGCACGGTACTCGTGAGCGACAAAGCTGCTGACATCCTTTCTTCCAAAACGATACTCAACCTCAACGAGCCTTCGCGGATAAAGGATGTAAGCTGGATCAAGCCCTATAAAATGGTCGGTGTTTGGTGGGAGATGCATATCAATAAAAGCACGTGGGACTACGCGGGCACACAGGCGATGGGGCGCGTTGAAGACTATGCGAAAGTAAATCCCACGGGAAAACACGGAGCGACAACAGCCAACACAAAGCGATACATTGATTTTGCAGCAAAAAATGGAATCGACGCGGTACTGGTGGAAGGCTGGAACGTAGGCTGGGAAGACTGGTTTGGAAAATGGAAAGAAGATGTATTTGACTTCCTCACACCGTATCCTGACTATGACGTGCAGGAGCTTCACAGGTATGCAGCCTCCAAAGGTGTAAAGATTGTAATGCATCATGAGACCTCAGGCTCTGTTACCAACTATGAGCGGTACATGGACAAGGCCTATGACTTCATGAATGCCAACGGCTATGAATCCGTCAAGACTGGTTATGTCGGAAGGATCATTCCTCGCGGCGAATTTCACGACGGTCAGTGGATGATCAATCACTTTAATCGGGTAGCAGAGAAGACAGCTGCCCATCACATCACCGTAGACATGCACGAGTCGGTCAGGCCGACCGGTTTGTACAGAACTTATCCCAACTGGCTGGCATGCGAAGCGGCCCGCGGCAATGAGTTTAATGCATGGAGCAAAGGCAATCCTCCAGAACACGAGACCATTCTTCCTTTTACCAGGCTTATGGGTGGACCCATGGATTACACTCCGGGTATCTTTCAGATCAAACTGGATATGTATGGAAAGAAAGACAATGCCGTTCATACCACGTTGGCCAAACAACTGGCCTTGTACGTTGTGATGTTCAGTCCGCTACAGATGGCTGCCGACCTTCCTGAGAACTACGAAGCACACCTGGATGCGTTTCAGTTTATCCGGGACGTGGCATTGGACTGGGATGATTCAAGGGTCCTGGAGGCTGAGCCGGGGGACTACGTTACCATAGCACGCAAGGCCAAGGGAACGGAAAAGTGGTTTCTCGGAGCGATCACCGATGAGAGCAAACACACTTCCTCCATTCCACTTAACTTTCTTACCTCAGGGCAGAAATATCTCATGACGGTTTACCGTGATGGAGAAGGAGCGCATTGGGACACGAATCCTATGGCCTATAAGATTGAAAGGTTTTGGGTGGACGCAAAGTCTGTGCTTAAGCTCAACCTTGCAGAAGGCGGCGGTTGTGCCGTTAGCATGGAGCCGGCCACCACAGAGAGTCTGAAGGGAATCAACAAGTATATGTAGGATAACTCAATTGCTGTAGTTATTGAAATACCACCCCAGTTTCAAGGAAGCTTCAGGAGTTAGTATTGGCGTGTCAAAAGATTTACCATCTACCGTAACCGTCTTTGCGCCGCCGATACGCAGGTGCAGTCCGGCCCAGGGACTCAGGTAAAAATTCCTATAGAACTTCCATTGATACCCAAGGCTGCCGTTCAACATGGTATTGTTGTAAGTGACTGTACTCAACTGCTGATCGCTCTGGATACTACTGTTCCACAACACGAGGCCCCCGCTGATCCACCAACCTGACCAATTTTCTTTCAGGATATAGTCGCCAACGAAGGCATAGGCCGTTACAGTATTATTCGTGAAGCCGTCGGGTGTGATGAAAGAAGGCTTATGTACATGAGCCATGAGTATCCTTCCGCGGAAGTGCGATTTGCCCACCCAGACACCTGCATAATATCCTCCGGTGATATAGGGCAGGAAATCCTGCTCGATTCCGAATGACAGTCGATCATCAATTTGCTGCGCCTGAAGTGAAGTAGTGCAAACTGCAAGAAGAAGCAATAACTTCAAGAGGCCTCCAGGGGATATACGCATCCCCTAAAATAGGGAACCCTTGTCAAAGCGCTGACTTCGGCCTGTCAGATTTCTTCCGCAGAAGACGGAAGCTGACAACCACAATCAGTAGAATGACAGCAAGGACTACTGGATAGACGCTTGCCTCGTCATTTTCGGTGCCAGCGGCAAAGCTGTTCAGGGCATTGCCTATGAAAACAAGCGCAAGAATGAGCTTTTTCATTGGGACTTTGTTTCTTCAAATTACAACTTTTTATACGTGTGCCGGTATCAAGGTGGATGAAGAACAGATGAAGTCTCTGTTACGTAAATGTTGCGGGCCTATTACGCTTTAGCGGTATGCTTAGCTATCGATTTAAATAATCAAGACTACTCTAAGACACCATCCTGGGTCAATGATTTCCGTGCCGGGATGAAAGGAGAGAAGGATTCAGTGGCTAGTGATAAAAATCATTATTCGGGTTGCTAACGGTCATGTAGGGGCCGTCGACGCGGTCGTAACATTGAATCGCCAAACAGAGAACCCAAAACCGACTGATCAATATGAACTCCTCAAATCTCATTAAACAGTGCACCCGGGTGTTGATTATCTCACTGGTCGTCAGTGTGGTAACAACTGTAAGGGCCCAGGTAGCCTATAAGCAGCTCCCCACTTCCAAACTGGAGTTGACCGGAACAAGTACACTCCACAATTGGGAGATGACTTCCAAGGACCTCAGCATCCAGGTGAATTTCAAACTGAATGCGGATGGTACACCAGCTGAACTGGATGGATTGAAAGTCTCCCTTCCTGCAGAGAGCCTGAAAAGCGGAAAAGGAGCCATGGATAAGAATGCATACAATTCATTGAAGACGGAACAATTCAAATCAATCATTTTCAGCGCTACCTCTGGAAAGTTTAATGCTGACAAAGTGAAGTTGAACGGGAACCTTACCATTTCAGGTGTGACCCAGGCAATTGAGCTGGAAGCAACCTGCAAAGAACAGCCTGACAAGTCGCTGCAGTGCAAAGGAACAAAGGCATTGAAGATGTCAGACTACAAAGTCGAGCCGCCCACTTTTGCCTTTGGAACCGTTAAAACCGGCAACGACATCAACATCAATTTTGAAGTGAATTTATCTCCTGTTAAACCCTAATTCTAAATACATAATTTCCTACTCTTATGAAAACTAAAATGAACAGACTCTTCCTGGCCACGGCCTTCCTCCTGGTAACTGCAGGAGCAGCTTTGGCACAGGGACTTCAGCCGGCCATTCAA
>JBDHXU010000185.1:0-5358 GCA_039810905.1 Cyclobacteriaceae bacterium
CTAGTCCTCCGGCATCAGCGTTCCCTGGCTTTGGATGATCTTCCAACCGTTGCCGTTCCTGAGGTATACTCGAATAAACTTGGATTGCCCCAGGATGGTGCCAGACTTGCTGCGATTCACCTGCTTGCCGGTGGTGATCCCAACGTTCCCGTAAATAACTGCTTCCACATTTTCAATGGAAATCTTTACATACGGATTGTTGGACAACTGAAACTCCATCACGCCGATCTTGTTGACTTGCTTCCCTGTAGTCAGCACGCCACGATAGTGATCGTCGTAAAGAGACGAAAGTGTTACAGAATCCCTGTCAATAATGGCCTTCAACCGTTGGTCTTCGAGTCGTACAAGCGCCTGTTCCGGAGCATCCTTTTGGGCATAACCATTGACGATGATGGCACTGAGCAGAAAGACAAAAGCGTATTTCATACGATGAGGGTTTAGTATTATTCAAGTTACCTCATGTGATCCGGCCTGTCGCTGACAAATGCCACCCCCTGACACCCTCATTCGTCATGACTTCAACATTCAAAGTTCCATGTTCTATATTCAAAGTTGACCTTTCAATTAGCCTGCCTGCTTTTCATTTTCCACCAGTATCTTTTGCGTCGGATAGGCAAAGGCGATGCCCCGCTTCACAAACTCCTCGAAAATCCGGAGGTTGACCGACTGCTGGATGTCCATAAACTCGTTATAGTCGGAACTCTCAACAAAGAATACCACTTCGAAATTGAGACTGAAACTGCCGTACGTGGCGAAGTGGGCGCGATCGAAGGTGGTTCTGGGATGTTCCAGAATAATTTGTTTTATAAGAGCCGGGATGACCTTCAGTTCTTCCAGGGGAGTTTCGTAAGCCACATTGAGATTGAACAACGATCTGCGCCGTTGCATGCGCTGGTAGTTGTGGATCCACGATCCGGTAAGTGCACTGTTGGCCATGATCAGCTGTTCGCCGCTGATGCTGCGGATGCGTGTGGTCTTGAGACCAATATGCTCGATGGTTCCCTTTTTGTCGTTGACCACAATGTAATCGCCCACTTCCACAGGCCGGTCAAAGAAGATGACAAAGTAGTTGAACAAGTCGCCAAGAATATTCTGAGCTGCCAGCGCAATGGCTATACCACCGATACCCAGGCCGGTGACAATGGCAGTGACGTTATAGCCAAGGTTGTCAAACAGGATCACCAGCCCCAGAACCCAAATTCCAATGTTGATCACAGCGGTAATGCCACGCAGCTGCTTGACCTTGACTTCGCCGTTTTCCTGCTTCCTGACATAGGCCTGAAGCAGTTGTTCTACCGAGGTGGTGACCACCCGAATGGCATAAAAGGCCAGTACTACGGCAGCTGCTGAATCAACAACTTTCTTTACTGACTCAGAGAGTTGCAAATACGTGACCGCATAGTAGACAAGGCCAATATTGAGAATGGGAAGAAGGAACTTCTCGATGCCCCGAACTGCAATGTCATCGAGCGTCGTCTCTGTCTTTTCTGCCCATTTGTGGAGCCTGATGAGGATAACATTTCTGAAGAGCCGCAGGATGAGTCCACCTACGAGAAGGATGCCGGCGAAAATCAGGTAGTCCTGAATACTGTTGTTGAGGTATTTCTGTGCAAGCAAATCGTCCATAGACTATTTATTGATTTGAATTTAAGGATTGAATTAACTGCGTCTTGGCACCTCTGCGGTTAATCAGCACCATCCAGTTCTTTTAGAATTTTGTTGACATCTTCCTCGGTTGCGGTGAGTTTGGCCTTGCATACTTTGATCAGCACCGCAGCCCGCTTTACCTTTTCTGCAAGCTCATCCACAGTGATCTCACCTTGCTCAATTTCTGTGACGATAGCCTGCAATTCTTCGAAGGCTTCCGCGTAGTTCATGTTCTTGCTCATGATTCTTTCTTCTGGTTGATGGAACTTCCGATGAGTCCGTCGAATACCTGGGTGACCAGATGGTCGCCGATATTTACATCTGCAAGTTTCTGTACCGCCTTGCCGTTTACACGGGTAATGCTGTATCCCCGTTTGAGTGTGTGTACCGGGTCCAATAGATGAATATTCTTTTCCAGGTGACGGAGTTCTTCCTTTTGAAGGCGCAGGAAGTGTTTCGCTTGTTGTCCAAGGACGGTGGTCGAGGCTGCGATTTCATTTTCCCGTGACTTCACGAGGCCTTCAACCAGCGACCTGAACAGCCGAAGGTGCGAGCGGAATTCCTGGTTCGCAGTATCGAGCAGCTTAAGGCTGATGTCGGACAATAATTCTTGCGCATCCCTCACTGGAATGGCAAAGTCATGAAAGCGCTGAAGCAAGTACTCCGCAAGTTTGGTCGGGGTGATGGCATTGAAGGCGGCCACCATTTCCGCCACGGTCTCATTGGTGGCATGACCGATGCCCGTATAAACCGGCAGCGGAAACATCGCAATTTCCCTGGCGAGCCTGTAATTGTTGTAGCAGGATAGCCCCACCTCGCCGCCGCCACCGCGAATGATAAGTACCGCATCAAAATGTTTTCTGACTTTTCGAATGGTGCGCAACTGCTGTATGATGAGGGTTACAGCCTGATCACCCTGCAATATTGACGGGAACAGCATTTGGAAAAAATGATAGCCCCATGCATTCCCCTGGATGATCTTCCGGAAGTCCGCATATCCCTTGCTGGACTCAACAGAAATGATCGCCAGCCTTTGCGGGAGCAGGGGCATGGGAAGTTCCCGGTTCCGGTCATAAATACCTTCGGTCTTCAATTGAGCGATAGTTTCGGCTTTCTCCCTTTCCAGGTCGCCAAGTGTATACTCAGGATCAATGTCAGTGATCCACAATTGCAGCCCATGAACGGGATCAAATTGTATCCTGGCCTGCAGGAGGACCTTGATGCCGTCTTTCAGCGGCTCCTTTAATATGGAGATAAATCGTTGATTGATGCGCTGGTAGTCATCCCTCCACAAGACAGCCTTCATCTCCGCGATCACCTTGTTGTTTTGCTTGTCCAGCAACTCGGGATAACAGTGGCCGGAGTGGACATAATGATTGAGTTTGTTCATCTCAGCTTTTACCCAGAAGGAACTCGTGTAGCGCTCCTGCAAAGTCTTCTGAATACTTTTGGTTACTTCCAATAATGAGAATATCCTCCTGTCGGCAGCCATGTGGTAATTGCGTTCAAAAGATAATCAATAATGCAGGTCAGGGGAAGTTGGACTGGAGAGACTTTCCGGGTAAACAAATACATGACTTCAAGTGGCATTTGCCCTGGCAATCGCCTATCTTCCGACATCACACTTATGAGTGTTAGAGCGTCTTCAGTTTTTGCCTTGCTTGTGCTCATCGGTTGCACGCAAGGCAGTTTGCAGGGTGATCGCGGATCGAATGTTCCACGTTTTGAAGTCGATCCTTTCTGGCCACGCACACTGCCCAATCATTGGATGCTTGGAGAAGTGTCCGGTGTTTCTGTAGATCGTAACGATCATATCTGGATTTTCCAGCGACCAGGCACGCTCACCGAAAGGGAAACGGCTGCGGCTCAATCGCCACCGGCTTCAGAGTGCTGTGTTCCGGCCCCCTCAGTCATCGAATTCGATCAGGAAGGCAATGTGGTTCAGGCTTGGGGAAGGGAAGACCCCACGCGACAGTGGTTTACAAGTGAACACGGCCTGCAGGTCGACGGCGAGGGGAACGTATGGCTAAGCGGCAGCAACGTCAAGGATGATGTGGTGTTGAAAATGACTGGCGATGGGAAAGAGCTGATGAAGATTGGCGAATGGGGAAGGAGTATGGGGAGCAACGATCCGGATCATCTGGGAGGCCCCGCCGACATTGCAGTGGACCTGCCTTCGAACGAAGTCTATGTCAGCGATGGTTATCGCAATCGCCGCATCATTGTGTTTGATGCCTTGACCGGCAAGTACAAGCGACACTGGGGAGCGTATGGCGATCGCCCTGATGATTCACCCTTGCTGCCTTACAGTGCAAAAGAAGCACCCATACGCTCTTTCAGGAATCCCCATGCTGTTGTTATTTCAAAGGACGAACAGGTATATGTTGCCGACCGGCCCAACAACAGGATTCAAGTCTTCACCAAAGATGGAAAATTCCAGATGGAAGGTTTTCTGGCCAAGGCTACGCTGATGACAGGCGCCATTTGGGATATGGCCTTCTCTCAGGATGAAGCACAAACTTTTCTCTATGTCGCAGATGGAATGAACATGAAGATCTGGATCGTACAGCGCTCAACCCTGGAAGTTGTGGGTTCCTTTGGAGAAGGAGGAAGGAGTGCAGGGCAGTTGGGTTGGGTTCATAACCTGGCGACGGATTCAAAGGGCAACCTGTACACGGTCGAGGTCACCCCGGGGAGAAGAATTCAGAAGTTCAGGCTGATGAATTGAATCTTTCTTCGGGATTAATTGATCTATATTGCTATTCACCGAATTCGAACGTACCGATGGCGCATCACTGGAATAAGAGCATTCAGCCTTTGTTGAAGCAGTACAAAGGCAAACATCACCCACTTGATTACCGCAACCCTTATGAACTGTTGGTCGTGGTGGTGCTGTCCGCTCAGACCACCGATGCGTTGATCAACAAGATTTCCCCGTCATTCTTTAAAGTGTACCCTGACATGAGTGCCCTCGCCAGGGCAGATGCCGAATCTGTTTATAAACTCATTAAGGGTGTCAGGAATTTCGCCAATAAGACGAAGTGGCTGTTGGAGATCGCCTCAAAAGTAAAGACGGACAAGAATATTCCGACGACCATGGAGGAACTCACTGCCTTGCCTGGCCTCGGACGCAAGTCGGCCAACGTGATCATGCGTGGCATGGGTGTTCCGGCAGAAGGGGTGATTGTGGACCTGCATGTGGTGAGGGTGGCACCACGCATTGGTATAGCGGAAGGGGAGGATCCGAAGAAGATTGAGCAGCAGATTATGGAAGTATTGGACAAGAAGGACTGGGGTGAAGTGGGGATGGCCATTTCCTTCCTGGGCAGAGAGATCTGCCGTCCAACCGATCCCATGTGTGCGGAATGCGTAATGTCAAAGACGTGTGCTTACAATGCCCAAATGAGCAATAAAAAAACGACTAAGAAGAAGCCTGCCAAGAAGAAACGTTAGTCTTTATACTGCGGCTTGCGCTTTTCCATTACAGCCTTAAACGACTCAGTAAGGTCATCCGACAGCAACCTTCCTGCATTCCATTGTGCAATAAATGCCAGGCCTTCCGGAACAGCGTTATCTCTTGAATGTCGGAGCACGGCTTTAGTGCCGCGTATGGCAACGGGGGATTTGGACGCAATAACGGATGCTATCTCTTCCACACCCTTCATCATCAAATCCCTGTTTTCGTAAACAGCATTTACCAATCCGATAGCC
>JBDHXU010000186.1:0-5220 GCA_039810905.1 Cyclobacteriaceae bacterium
ATAAGTTGAATCCATGCCAGAAAAATGCAGGCCACAAATCACCAAATCACTCAATCACCAAACCACTAAATGGGTTTACCGCGGAGACGCGGTGAAGCAGAGAAAATGTTTAGAATATGCTAAAACTATAAGTTGAATCCATGCCCGAAAGATGCAGGCCACAAATCACCAAATCACTCAATCACCAAATCATCAAATGCCTTCATTCCGATCTCAGGCTACTCACAGGGTTGGACAGCGCTGCCTTGATCGATTGGTAGCTAACGGTAAGCAGGGTAATGAGGAGTGCTCCAAAGCCGGCTGAGGCAAATACCCACCATGCAATTGTACTGCGGTAATCATATTTCTCAAGCCAGTTGTTCATAAAATACCAGGCCATGGGAATAGCCAGCAGAAGCGATACCATCACGAGTACTACAAAGTCTTTCGACAGCATGGCCCACAGATTTACCACGGAAGCACCCATTACCTTGCGCACGCCTATTTCTTTGGTACGTTGCTCTGCCACAAAACTGGCCAGCCCGAAGATACCCAGGCAACTGATGAAGATGGCCAGGGCTGCAAAGAAGCTCGAGAGTTTGCCGATACGTTCTTCATCCGAGAATTTGCGTGCATAAGCCTGGTCGACGAATTCATATTCGAATGGCTCGGCTGGGTTGTACTGTGTGAATATCTTCTTCACTTCATCGATCGACGCATGAGCATCCTTATCCGGGTTAAGGCGGATGGTGGTGACATTGCCGTCATCACGATTGATATGGAAGAGTGATGGACGCACAGGCTCATAAGGCGATTCGGTCACCATATCCTCGATCACGCCGATGATGTTGTAAGGCTTGTCGTTCCAATTGAGAATTTCTCCTACCGGCTTCTTAAATCCAAGGAATGTGGCAGCTGCCTCGTTGATGACAAATGCGTTCGAGTCGCTGGCGAAGTCACGCGAGAAATCACGGCCGTCCTTAAACTTCCACCCCACGGTCTTGCCAAATTCATAGGTCACAGCATTGTTAGGAAAGGATACCGCAAGGGAAGGGTCTTTTCCTTGCCAATTGAAACCTCCATTGGTATTCCATACTTCGGTTGCCGGACTCCCCGATTCAGTCATCTCGACAATCGCACCGGAAGATTTTAACTCATTCCGGATGGCATCAAAGTGATTGTGTATCTCCATGGTTGCCATATAAATCATGATCAGTCCCTCACGCTGATAGCCGACGGGGCGGCTCTTTGCATACTCGATTTGACGGAAGACCACCAGCGTGCCGATAATCAGCGTAACCGATACTGTGAACTGCAGTACCACCAATACCTCGCGGGGAAGTGACGCCAATCGACCGGCTCTGAACGTGCCCTTGAGCACTTTTACTGGCTGGAAAGAACTCAGGTAAAGAGCAGGATAGCTCCCTGCCACAATTCCGGTCAAGAGTGTAAATCCGACGCCTGCCAGCCAGAAAACCGGGTTATCCCATGGCAGTGACAAGCGTTTGTCGGCCACCGGGTTGAAATAAGGCAACGCAATAAACACCAGCACCAATGCAAGAGTGAATCCGAGAAATGCCATGACCATTGACTCACTGAAGAATTGATTGATCAACTGAAGGCGCATTGATCCAACGGACTTCCGTATTCCCACTTCTTTGGCGCGCTTCTCGCTGCGCGCCGTGCTCAGGTTCATGAAATTGATACAGGCAAGAGCAAGCACAAAGACGCCGATGATCCCGAAAAGCCAGACAAATTCAATTCTGCCTCCGACATTAACACCGTTCTTAAATTCTGAATACAGATGCCATTTTTTCATCGGGTGCAAAAAAACCTCAGGCTTGTTTTTGTGTTGATCTTCGCTAACCTTGTTGTACTTCACATTAATGATCTTTGCTGACACGGCATCCATATCTGCCTGATCTGCCATTTCCACCCAGGTCTGAGTGAAATTGCTTCCCCACGGATCTTTCATCTTTGGAATCCAGTCGTTCAGGGTGATGTAGAGTTGCCATGGAAGGAAGTAGTTCACTTCACGGAATGACGAATTGTAGGGAATATCCTTAAACACGCCGGTCACCTTCAAATCAGTCTTGTTGTTCATCCTGAGGGTTTGACCAATCGGATCGTTGTCGTCGAATAGTGACCTGGCCACCGATTCGGAAAGAAGGATGGAGTACGGATCGTTAAGGCAATCCGGCGTACCTCGGGAGAGTTCAAGTGACAGCATGTCGATCACCTGCGGTTCAAAGTACATTCCGTCTTTCTTGAACTTCTTCTCTCCTACAGTCAGAATGTTGCTGAAGTTCCAGGAAGACTGCAAAACATATTTGAAGTCCGCTCCAAAATTATTGCGAATCTCCTCTGCCATCAGGTATGGATTAGACACCTGTGATCTCTTAACCCCATTATAGAGGTTGTGCTGCCACACCTGAGCAATACGATCATAGTTCTTGTGATACTTGTTGAAGGTCAGTTCGTCCCAGATCCATAAGCCGATGAGCAGGGCGACCGCCATCCCTGTGGCTAGTCCCGAGATGTTGATAAAAGAGTAACCCTTGTTCTTGATCAGGTTACGGAGGGCAACTTTGATATAGTTACGCAGCATGGTTGCGGGTTTTAGGGGACTATTGATGGGATACTTCGAAACCCTAAAAAAGTTTCATGCTAATCAATAAATAGTTTGACTGGTAAGTGTATATTATATGTGGCATTGGTTACGCTATCCCCGGAACTGAGAGAGGGTTTGGTCGTCACCGCATTCGTTATAGAAGAGGAGTGGTCTGTTTGAAAAGACAACAACAAGGATATGTTCAGACATTCGTTGCTTTATTTCCTCCGTCTGGTGCGGAGAGATAAATCTTACTATTTCATTTCTCTCTTCGGTTTGACTGTAAGCCTTGCCTCTTTCTTCCTGATCGCTCTTTACATTCTGAATGAACTCTCCTTCGATCGTTTTCACGACAAGCACGATCGCATCGCTAGGGTGACTACACACCTCAGGCTCAATGATGTGGATTACGACATGGCCACCGTCCAGTTTCCGGCCGCTGCAGCGTTGCAATCTGAAATTCCTGAAATAGAGAAGGCTGTACGGGTTTTCCCTGTAGACCTGCTGGTGGAATCCGGTGACAAGAAGTTCCAACAGCACATTCTCTTTGCTGATTCGGCCTTCTTTGATGTCTTCAACTTTCCATTGATAGCGGGCGACCCTGCCACAGCAATGCGTAATCCTGCCGGAATGATTCTCACCCGCAAAACGGCTATCCGCTATTTTGGCAGTGAAAATCCGATCGGGAGGCAGCTCATTTCCGACAACCAGACTTTTGAAGTTACTGCCGTGATGGAAGACTTGCCGGAAGTCTCGCACGTCCGCTTTGATGCCGTAGTACCACTCGTCTGGATGCTCAATCTCTGGAAAAGTCAGAGCGGTATCGAAGGCCGCGAGAACAAGTGGTTTTGGGTAGGGTCCTATACTTATCTCCTTCTGAAGGCATCACAGGATTATGATGGAGTCAGAATGAAACTTCCCCAGATTGTCGAAAAATATTTCCCGGAGCGTTACAAGAAGAACGGAAGGCTTGAACTGCAGCACCTGGATGACATTCATTTACAATCTCATCTCGAAGGTGAGCTTGATCCTCCCGGGAATCTGTTGTACGTCGAGCTCTTTGCAGCCGTTGCGCTGGTGATTGTCATCGTGTCAGGACTAAACCTGATTAACCTCTCCTATTTCAAACTGGCCCGCCGCACCACTGAGGTAGGAATCAGAAAATTCCTGGGGTTAAGCAGCGGGAAGATTGTAGCTCAAATCACCATGGAAAGCGTCCTCCTGGGAATTTGTGCGTTCATTCTGTCGCTGGCATTGTGCCAAATTGCCTACCCCTCCTTCAACACACTGGTTGAGCGAAAGATTGACCCCTGGTCAGGTTCAAACCCAATCGTATTTCTTATTGGTCTCGTGATCATACTCTCTGTTTCGGTAACCGCCGTGTTGCTCCCTGCTGTCCGCTACGGTTCTGCTCCCTCGCGCGAGTTGCTGATGGGAAACTCATCTGGCACCGGGAAGTTTCGTTTCCGTAACGTGCTAATGGGCATACAGGTGGCATTTTCATTTATTCTTCTTGCCTTCTCATTTATAGTCGGAGAACAGATCCGCTATATCCGCTACAAGGATCTGGGTTTCAACAAAGACAATGTCGTCGTCATCCACCTCGATCAGCAGGCCGGGCAAAAGTTCGAGGCATTCAAAACCGAATTGAAAAGGCTGAACTTTGTGCAGGATGTGGCGGGCTCGGAGATTCCAGGAGATGCCATTGCAGGCTGGAGGTTTGTGCCCGAAGGCGGCTCCTATGAAAAGCCCATCATGCTGCCCTTCGCTTCGTGCGACTACGGGTTCCTGTCCACACTTCAGGTGAAGTTGCTTGATGGAGTAAATTTCAATCCCGATGAAAAATACGATTCGCTCCCGCCCTACCTCATCAATAAGCGGGCGGCACTTGAATTGGGTTGGCAGTCGGACGCCATAGGAAAGAAGATGGAAGTGTTTGCTCCCGGCCAGGCAACCATCATGATGAAGGGAAGAGTGATTGGCGTGATTGACGACTATCATTTTGAGTCGTTGCACAGGCCGGTTAAGCCCCTTGTGCTGACGATATCGCCCTACTTCCCCGCGGCACTGATCAAACTCTCCGGTCCGGCTAATGAAGATGCCATCGCAGAAATAGAGATGGTCTGGAAGTCCGTGTCTGACAAGCCTTTCGATTATGAAATGCTGGACGAGCGGCTGGCGAAGCTCTATACGAACGAGTCGCAGTTAAGTGAAGTGATGCAGTTCTTCACCTTCCTTGGTCTTTACCTTACCTGCTATGGGCTCTTTGCCATGAGTTCGCTTGTCTTTACAACCCGTCTCAAAGAGGTTGCCATCAGGAAGGTTATGGGCGCCAACCAGTTGAACATCATCCGTCAGCTTTCTGCGGCCTATGTGTTGTTTACCGCGCTGGCCATTCTGGTGGCGGCGCCCATTGCGGTTTATGTTTCCAATGAGTGGCTTAACACCTTTCAATACCGCGTGAATCTCGGCCCTGCCATGTTTATTAGGTCGGGACTGCTGATACTGCTGGCAGGGCTTCTCTCAGTGAGCTATTATCTTGCTCGTGTGGCTGTGAGCAATCCGGTAAGGTTCCTTCGGAATGAATGAAAATGAAGAATGCCTTGCCCGCCGGAGCTCTTAGCGGAGGT
>JBDHXU010000187.1:0-5196 GCA_039810905.1 Cyclobacteriaceae bacterium
CCCAATACCTGCTTGCAACCTGCTTTAAACCTCCTTGCTACCCCATGGCTATCTTCTGCCTATTTCCTGGCTATCCGGATCATACCAAATACCTTTCAGGGCACCCGACTTTCACCGGACTTTGTCCCGACTTTCACCGGACTTTCACCGGACTTTTGAGACGATTATTGCGTTTTGATGCTGAAAACCCTGTATGTGTGACAAAAAACCTTGCAGGCGCTCTAATTATTAGGTTTTCAGCTGCTTGAAGTCCTCGTTTACGAAGAGGCCAATATCCAGCAAGGGCGCGATTCTCAAGTAAGGTAAATTCAGTTCTTATTGTCAAGAAAATGGTCAAAAAAAGATTACGGCTACCGGGCTGCAGAATGCAAGGTTAGAGCTTGGTCATTTCAAAGATCCCAAAGCCAAAACTGCAGCCAAAATTTTCAGCTACCACGGAAGGCTCCAACTTAACATCGGTATGCAGATCGCCATTGTCATCCACATAGGAAAACCTGTCGATTGAATAATAAGGTTCAAACAGCTTCAACAGGTACGCGACACTGAAGACGCGGTGCGCATTGAATTCTATCCGTTGTGGACCAATAGGTGTCGACAAATAGAACTTCCCTCCCTGCTTCAGAACCTTCCTCATATTATCAAGTCCCTTGATATGCCCATCGTAGTCAACCGGATCGCCGTATCTGCCCAGGCCAAAATGCTCAATGACATTTAACGATGAGAGTGAGTCGGTGTAGTTGTGAAGCTCCTGAGGGATGTTCATGAAATCCGCTGTCAGAAAAGTGATATTCTTCACCTGAGCCTGCTGAGGACGGATATCAAAAACTTCGATGCTTCGAAAGGAGGCAACGTGGGCAACAAAACCATCAACCCTTGAACCTACATCTACATGTTTGAGAGGGTTATTTTCAAAGACGCGCTGAGCGACCAGGAGATCCTCATGGAAGTAATGACTTTTCAGGTCACCGTTGGTCTCAAACCTTTCACGAAGTATCGGATAATGATCCGCAAGCAGGAATTCTGTTCTCCCTTTTGCCTGTCGCCTTAATTCATACAGGTCCTTGCGAAAGAACGACCACCCCTTCAGACTGGAGGTGACCAGTTTGGGATAAATGCCGAAAGCGGCAAGGTAGCGGAATAACTTTCTCAGCATGATCAGTCCGGCAAAGTAGAGTATAGTTGAACCAGTTTCCTTGCCTCCGCCTCCCAATTGTATTTCTCCTGTATGAGCCGGCGGCCACGTTGGCCCATCTCCTGGGCAACTGAAAGATCTGTGGCCAGCTTCACCATGGCTTCTGCAATTTCATGCGGATCAAGCGGATTCACGAGAATACCAGCGTCAGCCTCCCTGACAAATGCGGCAGACTCTCCTTCCCGTGACGCGATCACGGGCATCCCCGCTGCCATATATTCAAAAAGTTTCACTGGATAGTTGGTGCGGTATCGCTCGATAGGATTGGGAACAATGACACCTATCCTGGATTCGTACAATGTCTCGATCATTTTTTCGTAAGGCAGCCATGACATAAACTGCACACCCGGCTGGGGAAGCAACTGGTTCTCCAGGATGGCAGGCGCAAACTTTCCGCCAAGGACGAACACTGAGCCACAACGGGTTCTTGCCTCTTTGAACGCCGCCAGCATTTCCGCGGCTCCTCTCGGCCTGCTGAGAAGACCAACATACACCATTTGATCTTTCCTTTCCGACAAAGGCTTTTCATCTTTGAAAGAGGCCATGATGGGGAAGTTGCGGACGAGCAGGACTTTCCGGGAAGGAAAATATCTGGCTATTACAGGCTCAGCAACAATCACAGCATCAAAGAACCAACCTGCAAGTTTTTCCAGCAGCCGATAGAAGAGACTATAGGCCCACTTGATCCACGATGGGATCCAGTGCTGGTAGCTGATTTGGAGTGGAGTATCCTCGTGTGCATCATAGACAACGGTGCGTCCGCCTAACTTGAGAAGAAGACCTACTATCAGCAGCTCTGAATCGTGCAGATGAAACACTGAGCGGCGACTCTCCCGGCGTGCCATCTTCCAGATGTCCCATGGACAACGCACAAGTTGCTCCCAGCCCTTCGAAGGAGGACGTACCGCCTTCACCTGAATACCCTCCTTCACGAAGTCTTCCTTGTGGGGAATGATCAAAGTGAGTGGCCACCCAGCCTCGTGCAGTGACTTCGACTCCTTGAAAAAGATGCGTGTATCAAGCGGCCTATGACCAGCATTGGCCAGCATGACCACCGGCCTCTTCTGCTTTGTCAGATCCGGGTCCACGTTGAAGGGATAAGGTCTTTGGTGTTGTAAAAGCGGCAGGCATAAACTGGCTCTCTGCGGGACAGATAGCTTGACTGGAACCACTTCAGGGGTGCAATGACCTGCTTACCTTCAAAATGATTCAGCCATGCGCCCCACCAGCTGAAAGTGCTGTTGGCGATAATCTGGTGGCGGCAGGAAGCCATGAGAAGCAAGTCCTTGAATGAATCATCGCCTTTGTTATGATCGATGAAAGAAGCTTCAATCCCGGGAAAAGCCTTTCGGCACCAGGCAGGATCATCCGAAAAGAAATAGAATACCGGATCAACAACCTTTTGTTTGATGACTCGAATTGCCTCCTCATAATATCCGGTAGTCAGTCCGCCGAAGAAATTGTTATAATGTTGACTCGAATAATCTCCCCTCCTTACATGAATGGAAACTGAGTTCTGTGAAGCCATTTTTGCTGTCAACTCCTGATTACGGGAATCAAGAGTCTGCGATTGAGTGTACTCTTTCCGGATCACATCAGCTATCGCGGCGAAGTATTTCTCACTTTGCCAATATCCGCTCAGGTAAAGATCTTCCGGCAGGGAAAAGAAATCTTCATAGAAATGGTAGTGCGGCTGTGCAAAGACCGAAGGGCACCGGAAATAGTTCTCTCTTTTGTTTAGGTAACGGATGATTGGATTGCTGCCCGTAAAGCGGTGCACTTCCTTCCTTGAGGCCTCAATGGCATCGACCTTGAATTTATCCAATTCAAATTTCCGGTAGGGATGCTTTTTGTAGGTGTACAGGTCCAGCTTCATCGCGGTTCGGTGATGCGTGGCCAGTGCCTTGCCGGCGGCATATTGAAAGAGCTGGTTGCCGAGGCCACCGCGAAGGCGAACAATTATCATCCCTGATATTCTGTATACTTGCGCTCAAAATTAGGGGGATGGGCCTTAAACAAAAAATGAAGAACGTACCCTGGCTGTACAACGCCATCCTGGGCGTCCTCAACCGGACCTCCTATTTCAACTGGCGCTTTCACCAGGGCTTAAGGACATACAAGCTCACTTCGTACTGGCAGAAGCGTATTGAGACCGTCAAAGCGTCGCCTGACAACAACAGGTTGCAGCACGTTAGCCAGGCCGGTGAAATTTTCGAGGATCACCAATTGATGCACAATGGCCTGAAGATCACCTTAGGCAGCTATTACGACTACGGCAACGCCCTTCTGCTCCGCGACAACCGGGGAGTCCATGAGCCTCAGGAAGAATATGCCTTTGACCTCATCCTTAATAAGATTCCCGAGGGCGCTGTCATGCTGGAGCTCGGAAGCTACTGGGCCTTCTACTCAATGTGGTTCAAGCAGCGGGTGAAGAATGCCCGCTGTGTCATGATTGAACCCGATCCACATAAGATGAACTTCGGCAAGCTGAACTTCGACTTGAATGGGTTTGAAGGAACTTTCGACCTGGGGTTCATATCTAACAAAACCGAAACAGGACGAAACATACCACTCTACTCTGTTGACTACCTGCTGGAGAAACATCAAATCAAACACCTTCACCTCCTTCACAGCGACATTCAAGGTTATGAACTAAAAATGCTGGAAGGCGCGCATCAGCTGCTGGTGAGTCAGCAGATCGACTATCTGTTTATCTCCACCCATAGCAACGAATTGCATCGGCAATGCATTGGGCGACTTCAATCCTATTCCTATGAAATCCTTTGCGAGGCCGACCTGGATGCCAGCTTCTCCGTGGATGGCCTGATCGTGGCAGCACGCAATGGACTCCACGGGCCTATAGAAATCTCCCGTCGACCTAGTCTTTCCTGACGGCAAGGTAGTTGGCCGACTGGAAGACCTCCAGTTTCTCCGAGTAGTCTTCAATGGGAAGTAATCCGTTCGACAGCACCCGATACAATTGAAAGTCCTTCCGGAAGAAGTTATAATAATCACGGAAAAACGTTCTGGAGTCGATGTTGCATCCGCCGAATTCAAACTGAACAATCTGAATCCTTCCTGCGGAGAGCATTTTGTGCGCGCCCTTCAGTACAGCCAGCTCGTGCCCTTCCACATCCAGTTTAAGAAAGTCGATATGCTCGATCCTGTTCTGCTCGCAAAAAAGATCAATGGTCGTTACCTCAATGGTCTCGCGCTTGCTGAAATCTATGTTGTGATGGGAAAGATCCCGCTGATATAAAGAGGCAAGACCTGAACCTTCTTCATTGGAGTACAGGTCCATCATGCCAGGTGCCTCGCCAAATCCCAATTTGAAAAAATAGACGTATCCGGGAGACTGAACAGTCTGGCGGAGAATCTCAAACGACTTTTCTGCCGGCTCAAACACGTATAGATGGTAATTCATGCCCAGCCATTCCTCCATCACCTTCCTGGTGAATTCGCCCTTGTTTGCACCCACATCAAACAGCACACAGGTGCGCGATGATACCATACTGCGAATACTCTGGATAAGTGGTCCCTCACCATTAAACATGTAGTCTCCTGCACGTCCGTAGTTCATTCCCTTGAGGGCAAATGCATAAAGCTTTTGAAAAATGAACTGAAGACCCTTCTTACCCCAAACCTGATCCAGTACGTTCACAAGACAATATTAAGTACTGCAAATAAAGTATTTTGCGATTACAATATCCTGATGGGAGTCATCATCCGCCAAAGTATCGCCACGACTATCATCGCATATGCCGGTGTTCTGATCGGATACATCAACCTGATGTATCTCTATCCGCGGTTCCTCACCCCTGAACAGGTGGGGCTCATGCGCACCCTGCAGGATGCCGCCATCCTGATGGCACAGTTCGCACAATTCGGTCTGGCGCAAAGCATCATTCGCTTTCTTCCCAAATTCTCCGATCAGGCAGGCAAGTTCATCAACCTGATCCTCCTGGCGGCCCTGGGAGCATTTGCCCTGTTCCTGACAGTGTTCT
>JBDHXU010000188.1:0-5048 GCA_039810905.1 Cyclobacteriaceae bacterium
GTCTTTTCATCCAGCCATACATCGTATTCTATGGAGTGGATATTGCTGGCCTGCTCATCAATTTGACTTTGCTCCAGATGCACCGCCTCTTCCTCTTCCCTGAGTTTTCGCATCACATTGCCGGCGGGAGATATTCTCGGCTTGTTCCGAATCCTGGTTAACCTGCGTTCTATAACCCTGGGGTACATGATTCTGACCAGGCCTGACAACACCAGATAACCTATTACAACAAAACCGGCCAGGAAGAAGATTCTTACGATAACCAGTGTGTTGGGCTCCACCTCAAACAGCGGTGTAACCACACCATCAAGGACCAGTGCAGCAGCCAGGATGAAGGCCACTACCGCATACCAGAAGAATCTGATTTCGTTAGCATTTACATAATCGTACTTCTCCTTGGGGTCTTTGATCATGAATAACCTGGTTTCATGATAGATGAGTATCAAAAAAGCTGCGACTAGGAAGAAGACACCGGCCCAATCCAGGAGTGAGTCAGTTGTTCCGGAGAAGATGCTGAGCGTTTTCATAAGGATGGCTTTTGTGGGTAAATGACGCCTATCAAAACAGTCAATAATTTGACTCAAAATGCATGATAAGCGTCATGAGCACGAAATTATTTGCGCAGACGACACCTATAAGCGAATTGAAAATACGCAAAAGATGACAAAAATCATCGATCCCTTTGCCTAAAGTTACCCCCGGTCGCTACCGTTACTTGTAACTAAGCGTCAATTAGTTACTGCTGCCATATGACAACGAGGGTTGAGGAAATTTCAAAGAAACTGCAAGAAGATTCAGAGGAGGCGATCGGCGAAGTACTGGACCGGATCAGATTGATGGAGGACTTGTCGGCTGAGGAAAAGTTGGACTTGTGCAAAGGATTGACTTCCATACTCTATCATCACCTTCATTCCAATTCAAGCCGGATGCTTAAGCTCGCCATTCGGGCTGAAAAAAGAATTGCAAAATTTGGTCCCGATGTAATACCCTTCCTTTTGGAGGAGATTACGGATGTAGATGGAGAATCTGCAGCCTATTTGGGAAAGGCCCTGTGCAAAATAGGGAAGCCGGGAATAGATTATCTTCTGCGGGAATGGAGTCGATTTTCGGACAATGATCCCGCCCTGATTAATCTGCTCCAGACAGTCTCTTATTATACCGTTCCGGAGATTCAGGGTGCCGTACCATTACTGGTAGCAGCCTCCGGTCATGCCAACTTTCAGGTGCAGGCCATGGCCTTGCATGCCATGGGCAGAATCCTTGAGCGATCCAACGCGAACCTGATTGATCGCCGTTTGGTGACAAATCTCTTTGACGTGTGCTTCCATGCTTTAGCTCATGTCAAGCCTCTGGTCAGGAAGAATGCTGCGCGCTCACTGGGAAAAATGCTGCGAAAAGGAATTCTCCTCCCTGATGAAGCAAAGAGGGTTCGCGACGCTTTCATGTCTATCACCGGAAGGGACGAAAAGCATAATTGGGACAGGGCATTCATTGTGCGCAAGGAAGCCGAATTGTATCTGAGTCACTTCCATGCTGCAGTGCATGACGGTCATGGTTACCGTCAGACATACAGAATACATACGAAGAAATTGCTTTGTCCTAATACCTATCATTTTATAGTAGAGGCGCCTTTCATAGCAAGAAAGATTCAGGCAGGTCAGTTTGTCATCGTAAGGCCTCATGATACCAGTGAAAGAATTCCCCTCTCTATTTGCGGATGGGACCGGGAGAAAGGAACCCTTCACCTCATCGTGTCTGCGGTTGGAAAGACCAGCACTGAGATAATAAGGATGAAGGAAGGTGACGCCTTCCGCGACATTGTAGGTCCTTTGGGTGAGCGTTCAAGATTGCCCGAAAAGAAAGGAACATGTGTGGTGATTGGCGGAGGTTATGGTACAGGTGCGATCATTCCCACTGCCCTTGACATGAAGGAGCGCGGGCATAAAGTGTATGGCATTGTGGGTGCCCGAACGGAGGAATTCCTCATCATGACAGATGAATTGAAGGCCGCCTGTGATGAGGTCATTCTCACTACCAACGACGGATCCAAAGGCACAAAGGGACTGGTCACTGACGCACTTGAAGCCATCATGCTGAAAGAAGATATTGTACACGTACTGGCAGTGGGACCAGTACCCATGATGAAGGCAGTGAGTGAAATGACACGGCCTTTCAAAATCGAAACTTACGTTTCACTTAATGCCATTATGGTGGATGGAACCGGTATGTGCGGGGCTTGCCGGGTGTCTGTGGGCAATGAAACAAAATTTGCATGTTTTCATGGACCCGATTTCGACGGACATCAGGTGGACTTTGAGAACCTGATGAAGAGGCAAAAGATGTTTGTTAAGGAAGAGCAGGCAGCGATGGCAACCCTGACCGGTCTGCACAACAATTGAAGCAATGACTACGGACGAGAGACCCAAACTAAGCAATAAGGACAGGATACTGATGCCGCACCAGGAAATGCCCCTGCGGCCCGCCGAATCCAGGGTTCTGAACTTTGAAGAAGTGCCGATCGGCTATTCGGCCGAGCAGGCAGAACAGGAGGCGATGCGTTGCCTTCAATGCAAGAAACCGCATTGTATCGAGGCTTGTCCCGTTGGCATAAACATACCGGGCTTCATAAAACTGATTGAGCAGGGCAAACCAGAGGAAGCCATCAAAGTCATACGACAAACCAATTTCCTTCCGGCAGCCTGCGGTCGTGTTTGTCCACAGGATAAACAATGCCAGGCAGTCTGTGTCGTGGGACGCAAACATCATCCAGTAGGGATCGGCAACCTGGAAAGATATGCTGCCGATTACGAACGGCTTCACAGAAAAATGGAAATGCCGGAAGTACTTCCTCCCACCGGGAAGAAGGTTGCCATAATAGGATCCGGACCCGCCGGACTTACGGCCGCCTATGAATTGGTAACAAAAGGTCATGAAGTGATTGTGTTTGAAGCCTTTCACCGCGCCGGTGGTGTCATGGTTTACGGCATACCCCGATTCAGGCTCCCTATTCAGATTGTAGACGAAGACATCAAATTCCTTGAAAAGCTGGGAGTGAAGTTTGTTTACAACATGATCATCGGCAAAGTTATGACGCTCGATGATCTCCTGGAGAAAGAAGGATTTGATGCAGTATTTGTCGGGACCGGTGCCGGTCTGCCCAGGATGCTGGACATACCGGGTTCAAATGCCAATGGCGTGTATTCTGCCAATGAATATCTGACCCGGATCTACCTGATGGAAGCAAAGAAATTTCCTGCTTATTCTACACCACTCTATTCAGGTAAAAAACTCGCCGTTATCGGTGCCGGCAATACGGCGATGGATGTGATGAGGACCGGCAAGCGCCTGGGTGCCGATGTCACCTGCTATTATCGTCGGTCGCGTGAGGAAGCACCTGCGCGATCTGAAGAGTTGAAACACGCGGAACAAGAGTTCATCAACTGGCGATGGCTGTCCAATCCTGTGGAGTTCATTGTGGACGAGAACAACTTCGTCAAGCAGATCCGCTGCGAGAAGATGGAGCTTTCTGAGCCTGACGAGACAGGAAGGAGAAAGCCCGTTTCCACTGGTCAGTATTTTGTTGAAGACTGCGATACGGTTGTCATGTCTCTTGGCTGCAGCGTAAACCCCATTATCCCTTCAACGGATAAAATGGTAAGGACCAACAAGTGGGGGGTTATCATGGTCGACGACGCAACATGCCAAACCAGCAAGAAAGGTGTATTCGCCGGCGGCGATGCTATCACAGGTGGTTCTACCGTTATCCTTGCAATGGGGCAGGCCAAGAAAGCCGCAGCCGCCATTGATCAGTACCTCAAAGGACAGCTGACCGAAGAAGCCAAAGTGCCCACAGACCCTAATTATTCCGTTCAAAGCTGGAAGCCGGCATCAAGAAAGGCGGAAAAAGAGGCGCCAGTCGGTTGATACCCGGATAGTACAACGCAAGGCACAGACAATTGCATATCAATCATCCTAACTTTCCACTGCATGCTTACTAGTGGGCTGAACCGCCTATATTAGAATCGATGTTTAGCGGAAAGGGCGACCTCTTGCTGCGGTGGCCAAAAGTATTTTTCAGGAGACTCTATCGGAGGCTATCATCCCGTCAATTCCTAATGATCGGGGCGGTGGCGGTAGGGCTATGGGCGGGGATGACCGCTGTGCTTCTCAAGTTGTTTGTGCACTTCCTCCAACAGCAGCTTACCCGCCTGGGCAGTGATTTTCATTGGATCTATTTCTTTTCACCAGCGGTAGGAATTCTTCTCACCTGGCTCTTTGTAAAGTGGGCGCTGGGAGGCCAGCTTGCCAGGGGCACGTCGCACGTTCTGCTGGCAATAGCAAGGAAGTCCTCGGTTATCCCTTCAAAGGAGACCTACAGCCACTTTGTTACCAGCGCGTTCACGGTAGGCCTTGGAGGTTCGGCCGGACTGGAATCCCCGATAGTTCAAACAGGCTCTGCCATTGGTTCCACGTTTGCGTCCCTGTTCCCGGTGGGATTCAGGGACAGGACATTACTGCTTGCCTGCGGGGCCGCTGCCGGTATTGCCACTGCCTTCAATGCGCCTATTGCAGGCGTATTGTTTGCTCTTGAAGTCTTGCTGGTCGATGTCAATATTTCTGCGTTTGTACCGTTGCTGATGGCCGGTGCTACAGGGGCGTTGTGTTCACGCATCATATTGCATGAGGGCATCTTATTCTCATTCCGGGAAATAGCTGCATTTAATTACCGAAACATCCCATACTACGTGCTACTGGGGTTGCTGTGCGGACTTGTATCTGTCTTCTATATCAAGACACTGTTGCGCGGTGACAACGCCATGAAGAGGTTGTTCCCGGGCAGCATAACCAGGTTCTTCGCAGGGTCTCTCTTGTTGGGAGCATTAATCGCCTTATTCCCCGCCTTATTCGGGGAAGGCTACGCTTCAATTTCTTCGCTGGCATTTAATCAGCCGTCACAAATTTTTCAGCAAAGCCCTTTTAATGGCTGGGCTGGACAAAATGCATGGGTACTGGGTGCATTGATTTTAGCGCTGAGCCTTATCAAAGCA
>JBDHXU010000189.1:0-5014 GCA_039810905.1 Cyclobacteriaceae bacterium
TGGTGATTGGGACTATCACCTTCTAACACAGGATTCTGGTTTGGGTAAAAGACCAAGTTGGACACTTGGTCTTTTTTCTTTGTCGCAATCGCAAGACCCGCTAAGGCGCCTTTGGAACAGGATAATTTGAAAAAATCCGTTGGACTAAGTCCGGAAGATTTTTCTCAAACTTGTTTCGACTGTCAATGTTTACGATAGACCAGCCTCTCCACGTCAGCTTGCCGGTTTCCCGTTCAAAAACATCGATGATCAAAGTGCCCTGTTTGTAATAGATCTTTCTGAAATAGTCGGGCTGGTATGTAAATGGACCATAGTATGGATAATAGGGATAACGCATAGGAAAGGAGGGCCATAATCCCGGATAATAGCTATTCGGATACGAGATGATGTCCTCTCTCGTTTCCACAATAAGGTGAAACTTGGCAATCAAGTCAGGTGCTTTGGTATCAACCTCCAATTTTCTGCTTTTCATCTCTGCCACTATACTCCTCTCAATCAGCTCGTCGAGTATACCATCAGAAAAGATTGAAACTTGCACGGTGTCTTGACGTGGAAGTAGGGCAAATGAGCGATACCTTGAGAAGGCGGCCGAGGGGCTGCTGTCAAAGTAAACCGACGGACTGCATGCCGAAAGCAGTAGCTGATACAGTAGGCATGCCACGATCAAATGGGATACCCTCGAAATCATATTTTGACTGGCTTTCATATAAGATACCAAATTACCGAACCTGTTTTGAGACAAATCAGTCAATTTGAGGAATCATGACACAGGTCATCACAAACAAATGACATCGGTCAGTCAGATTTCAATGCTGAGGGTGAAACTTTCTGACTTCTAACAACAAGTTGATCTGAAGTAATGGAGAAAAAGTACGGCATCCATTGGATCAAGCTAAGTACCAGTCTGATACTTGCAGGAGCCTTATTTACCGTCGACTGCTTCACGGAGCGGGGGATGGGAGATGGTGCCATATATGCAGTATTGATGGCACTTGGCCTGCTGTTTCAGGACTTCTTGTCTGTTGTGATCTTGTGCCTTACTCTTTCTATTTTATCGCCTTTGGGGTACTACTTATCGCCACCTGCCGGTGACGAACATGACGCCATCATCGGCAGAATGATCTCTCTTGGGGGGGTATGGGTGATGGCAGCTATTGTTTACTTCAAAAAAATCAGCGATAAGAAGTTGCTGGATAATGAAAACCGGCTTCGCGAGGCTGAAACCGCCGCGCAAATCGGGCATTACGAATTCAATCTTGACAGTAACGCCTTCTTCTGGTCCGATCAGATTTATCATATTCTTGGCGTGAGCCCCGATAACAGACACCCCGGACTAAAAGACTTTCTCAAGCTCATTCATCCGGACGATCTTGACATTGTATCCGAACGGCTTCGCGATAGCCTTACCACTTTGACCCCTACGGACAGTATCTTCCGAATTATCCGGGAAAATGGCGAGATAAGGTATGTCCATCACATAGCCAACGCAGGCACGGGTCAGCCTGGCTTACCCAGTAGGCGTTTATACGGCACGCTTCAGGACATAACAGAAAGCCAGAGGGTTCAGGATCTCATGCGGCAATCCGAGGAACGATTTGCAAGAGTATTTACATCAAGCCCGGTCATTAAAATCATCAGCAGGCTGGACAATCTCAGGATTGCAGATGTGAATGAAAGTTTTACCGCCGCATTTGGCTTTACACGCGAAGAAGCAATAGGCAAGACTTCGCTGGAACTGGGCATTCGACTAAGAAATGCCGAAACAGAGTCCATCTTGCAGGAGATAGAAAGAAAGGGCTCGGTCCGGAATCAGGAGGTAGTCGCAATGACCAAGGACAAAAAGTATCGCACTCTGCTTCTTTCTTCTGAAGTGGTACCCCTGAACGGGGTAAATCATTTGCTTACTGCAATGGTTGATGTGACCGATAAGAAGAGAACAGAAATAGAGTTGTCAGAAATTTCCAAAAGATTCCAGTCGTTTGCCCAGATGAATCCTGTGGGGATCTTTCATACGGACAGCAATGGGGACCTGCTTTTTATCAACGACAAGCTATTGGAAATCCTTGGGCTTACCCGGGTAGAAGCCCTCGGTCAGGGTTGGATGAATGTAATTGAACAGGAAATCAGGGAGAAAATCAAAGTGGACTGGATCCGGTCGATTCGGTCTTCGGTGCCCATCTCGCAGCATCTTTCCATTCGGAACAAACGGACAAGCCAGGCGCTTGACATTGTTCTCAAAGCCAATCCTATAAAAAATCAGGAGGGTTCCCTCCATGGCTACGTCGGCACAGTTGAAGACGTCACGGAACAACTCAGGGCGCAAAAGATAATTGCTGACAGCGAGTCATGGTTCCGTAATATGGCAGAAAACTCACCGGTCTTAATTTGGAGCGCGGACGATAAAAATGTGAGAAACTACTTCAATTCCACCTGGCTGCAATTCACAGGCCGAATTGCAGAAGAAGAGTACGAGAATGGGTGGATGAAAGGAATTCACCCGGGGGAAGCAGAACGATGCAAAAAAATCCAGCAGGAGGCCTTTGAAAAAAAATCTGAGTTTGAAATTGAATACAGATTGCGGCGCTCTGATGGAAAATATCGCTGGATATTGGATCGGGGGCGGCCGGTATTCTCTCCTGGAGGGGTCTTTACAGGGTATGTCGGTTCTTGTGCCGACATTCACGACAGGCACACCATCAACATTCAACTGGAGAAGCTGGTCAAGGAACGGACGCTGGAATTAACCCAATCATTGGAAAAAGAGAAGGAACTCGGTGACATGAAATCACGGTTTGTTTCAATGGCATCACATGAGTTTCGTACCCCTCTGAGTGCCGTTCTTTCCAGTGTTTACCTGGTGGATCAATATGCCGGCCCCGAGCACGAAGCCAACAGAAAAAAGCACATTGCAAGAATAAAGTCCTCTGTAAAAAATCTTGTCGATATCCTGAATGAATTCTTGTCCCTTGACAAGCTGGAGCAAGGGAAGGTAGAAATCAACAAAGACTGGTTTGACTTTTCAGAATTTGTAAAAGATGTAGTGGAAGAAGTGAAGGGAATGCAACGACCGGGTCAATTTGTTACTGTTAACCGAAAAGGCGATTCGAATGTGTACCAGGACAAAAAGATCCTGAAGAATGTATTGTTGAATCTCCTTTCCAATGCCATCAAATATTCAGGCGAAGGAAAGGAAATCCTGCTGGAAGCCTGCCATTCGGGCGGCGACATGACCGTGGCCATCAAAGACAATGGTATTGGCATCCCGGTTGAAGAACAAAAGCATATTTTCACCAAATTCTTCAGGGCGCGCAACACTTCCAATATCCAGGGTACGGGTCTGGGGCTCAATATCGTTCAGCGCTATGTGGAATTATTGGGCGGAACAATTTCATTTGCGAGCTTCCCGGAACAAGGATCAACATTTACACTGAGGTTTCCGGTTCGGCCAGAAGATTGACAACCGGAATTATATGGCCAAACCGTTCTGGATCATAGCATTTGTCGCCCGGAACAGGTAAATTAAGACATCTCTCATTTCAAACTTCATCAAACTGCATCATGGGCATTTTAGACAAAATCAAAGGTGAATTTATTGACATCATCCAATGGCTTGATGAGAGCAATAACACCATCGTTCACCGTTTTGAACGGTACGGAAATGAAATCAAGAATGAGGCCAAGCTGGTGGTAAGGGAAGGGCAGGCAGCAGTCTTCATCAGCGAAGGAAAACTGGCAGATGTATTCATGCCGGACACGTACACACTCAACACGAAGAACCTGCCAATTCTCTCCACACTCCAAGGCTGGAAGTATGGATTTAATTCTCCCTTTAAGGCTGAGGTATATTTTGTAAGTACCAGAAATTTCACTGATCAGAAATGGGGAACAAAGAACCCGATTACAGTATCTGACGAACGATTTGGCATGCTTGAGATTCGTGCCTTCGGCACTTATGTCCTGCGGGTTAAGGATCCGGGACTGTTTATCAAAGAGATTGTTGGTACAGACGGGAACTTCACAACGGAAGAGATTAATCAACAATTGCAAAGCATGATTGTTACCCGCTTTACCGATGCCATCGGAGAAGCAAATCTCCCCGTGGAAACCTACGCGGCGAAATTGAATGAAGTGTCTTCACTTATCCAGGGTCTCATGGAGCCAGAGTTCAATGCGTATGGCCTCACCCTCACCAAATTCCTGATCGAGAATGTTTCCATGCCTGACGAAGTTAAGAAGGAGATATTCGAACTGAGCAGACTGAATAAGATTGATATCGGCAGGCTGGCACAATTAAAAGCAGCAAAGGCTATTGAAAAAGCTGCAGAAAATCCCAGTGGGCTGGCCGGTGCCGGCGTTGGAATGGGCATGGGATACGCCATGAGCAGCCAGATGGGAAACATGTTTGCCAGCAATCCCCCCGCTCAGCAAGGACCCCCACCACTTCCACAGGCTGCGTCATTTTTTGTTGCCATAAACGGCCAGCAGACAGGTCCACTTGATCTTAACGCGCTGCAAGGAATGGTTGCCAAAAATCAGTTGACCAGGGAGTCATTGGTCTGGAAACAGGGAATGGCAGCGTGGACGGCAGCTGGCCAGGTGGCTGAACTGCAGGGGCTCTTTGCAAATACGCCACCTCCTGTTCCTTCCTGATGGACAATACCGAAGCAAGGATTCCAGATACCGCATCCTTCCCATGCAAGGGATGCGGTGCATCCTTGAAATATAAACCGGGGACGACACAACTGGTTTGTGAATACTGCGGCACAACCAATGAAATTGCACAAGAGGTTTCAGCACCCATTGAAGAGCTCGATTACGAAAAGCAGCTTTCACAACAGCCGGATGTCCAGGATCAGATTACCATTACGGCGGTGAAATGCCAAGGATGCGGCGCTATGTCATCTGTCGATCCCAAAATCACGGCGACACTTTGTCCCTACTGCGCCACTCCGCTTGTAGTAGTGAATGCATCAAAGGAGTCAATGATCAAGCCAAAATCCCTGCTGCCGTTTGG
>JBDHXU010000190.1:0-4846 GCA_039810905.1 Cyclobacteriaceae bacterium
GTCATTGCCAATTCTGCCTGGGCACAGACTTTCACCAGCTATGATGTATTGTGGGGCGTAAAAGTCCCCATGCGCGACGGAATAAGCTTGAATGCAACGGTTTACAAGCCCAACGACCAAAAGGCAGGCCTGCCTGTTATTGTAGACCTGACGCCCTATGTAAGCGATACCTATCACAACCGCGGAAGATATTTCTCCCAGCATGGCTATGTCTATGCGATTGTCGATTGTCGCGGTAGGGGAAGTTCGGAGGGAGAGTTTCGGCCGTTTGAACAGGAGGCGAAAGATGGGTTTGACCTGGTGGAATGGTTTGCGCGCCAACCGTATAGCAATGGAAAAGTAGCAACATGGGGTGGATCCTATACCGGCTATACCCAGTGGGCAACAGCCAAAGAATTTCCGCCGCACTTGTCCACAATTGTTCCGGTGGCAGCAGCTAAACCGGGAATCGATTACCCGAATCCAAAAAATATCTTCACCCCTTACGTCATCTCCCATCTCACCTACATCAGCGGAAAAACGCCTAACCTTAATCTCTTCAATGATGCGGCATTTTGGAAAACAAAGTATCTGGAGATGTACAAGGGTCACCTTCCATTCTCGTCACTTGGGAAACTGGTGGGGAATGAATCTCCTGTCTTCCGGAAGTTCCTTGATCATCCCGCTTACGATGACTACTGGAAAGCCATGAATCCCACGCAGGACGAATTCAGAAAAATGAACCTGCCGGTCCTCACCATCACGGGTCACTACGATGACGACCAGTTGGGCAATATGAGCCATTACAGGAATTTCATGAACAATGTTACTGCGGAAGTCAAATCAAAGACTTTTCTCGTCATCGGCCCGTGGGATCATGCAGGCACCCGGACGCCACAGCGTGAACTTGGCGGACTGACCTTTGCGACGGCAGGTGTTCCGGATATGAATGATCTCCATGTCCAGTGGTACAACTACACAATGAAGAGCGGACCACGTCCGGCATTCCTGAAGAAGAACGTTGCCTACTATCTTATGGGTGCTGAGAAATGGAAATATGCAGACCGCCTCGAGGATATACCAGTCCGGACTATTGCCTACTCTTTGTCGGCCGGCAACACAGGTCATGATGTATATCACTCAGGCGCACTCACCACGACGCCGGCATCCAAAGGTGATCAGATCACTTTGACATACGATCCACTCTCAACCGAGACAGGAGTGCGATCCGCTTACGTCGACACAGATGCAACATTCCTGAAGACGAATTTGCTGAGAAGCTTGTCCCCGCCGCTCGACGTGATCAGGGAAGGGCCTGAGATGGCCGTGTATCATTTGCCGGCTTTCAGCGATACAACGGAGGTATCAGGATTCGTGAAATTGAAATTGTTTGTTTCCTCTGACGTACCGGACGCAGACCTGAGTGCGACGTTGTATGAGATTACTCCGGGTGGTGAAAGCATTTACCTGACGTCTGACCTGGTAAGGCTGCGTTACCGTGAATCTCTGGAACAGGAAAAGTTGATGAAACCCGGCGAGTTAAGTGAAGTCAATTTTGACGGGTTCAATTTCTTCTCAAGGCTGATGCCTCCGGGTAGTCGCCTGCGCCTGGTTGTCGCTGCAGTGAATTCTGTTTCGTGGGAGAAGAACTATTGCAGCGGTGGCACGATTGCAGAAGAATCGGGCGGTAATGCAAGGAAAGCCAGCATTGTGATTCATCACAATAATGGAAAGTTGTCGAGTAGCTTTTCTGTGCCTTACGGGCGGTAAGATTGAATGACCCTATTTCATTATCGCAAGAAAGATGAGAAAGGCGACAACGCTCAGAACAAACCCAAACATAAAAACCTGGTAGGCGTAGACGAGGAGATTGTATTTTCTTGTCAGAATCCTGCCCTGGTTATGGAGGTCAATGGCCATATGTTCATACAGGTCGCTTCCTGAATTGAGAAGATTCTTTATTTCTTTCAGGTAAGCTTCCTGTGAGTAGGAGGCGATTCTTCCGAAGAACAAAAGACTGGACTTGTCCTTATTATTATCGGATGTCCACGGCTTGATTAACATGGGTTTGGCTGCCTGAATGGCAAGAATAGCAGAAAGCATGCACGAAAGAACGATAAGGGATAACGGCAAAAGCATCCATATATTGAATTCAGCCAGCTTGTCCGCCACCGCCCCGTATCCGGTGATAGCAATGATGGAAGAAATGATCATGGTATTAATGCTGATGATCATATTGGCCTTATTGTCGGCCACCTGAATGAGATTATTCTGACTCTGATAGGTTGCCCTGAACAGGGTTTCCCTGCCTCGTTTTTCTTTCTTGACTTCTGGTTCAATTTCGTCCATGAGTGATTGGGGGGAGGTTAAGGTTGAAGTCACATCTTGTTCATAATTTCAACTGCATAAAACATAAACATCCAATTTTCAAACTGTTCCACTACATAGACAAACTTCCTTTCCTGAAATCCGATTTGGAGAGGACAGCATTGATAACAAAGGAAACACCGCCCTTTACACTGGCTTTCGCTTCTTCCAATGCCTCCAGAAATTGTTCTATGTTGGAAACGCGTCTTCCTTTGGCGCCGAACGACTCAGAAATTTTCTCATAATCGGAGTATCTAAGGGCAGTGCCGACATCATCCTGAAGAATCTCAACCTGGTCCCTGGCAATTTGCGACCAACTTGCATCATTGCCGATAATGATGATTGCAGGAAGCTTGTGCCTCATCATGGTATCTATTTCCATTAAACTATAGGCCGAGCTTCCATCGCCGTAAATGATATACGTTTCTGTTGTTGGCTGATGCGCCATCGCGGCCAACGCGAATCCGCCACCAATCCCCAGCGTTCCAAATGCACCCGGGTCCAACCAGCTCAACGGTCGCGGCGGTCGCAAAATGTAAGATGCCGTGGCAACGAAGTCCCCACCATCCGCAACTACCATAGCATCGGGTGACATTCGTTTCCGAAGTTCAAGGAAAAGCCTGATGGGATTAATGCCCTCAACATCAGAAGTACCTTGTTTCATGATGTCGGCCTCCCGCTCTTCATCTCGTTGCCTGAGCGTTTCTCTCCATTTCTCCCATTGGTGTTTTGGCTTGAAGTGTGATGCGAAGTCAATCAGGAATTGCGTGGGATCACAATGGAGGGCAAGATCCGGCTTTCGATTCCTGATCAGATCTTTTCTGTTCCGGTTGAGCCCCACCAGGAATGCCTTGCGACTGATATGCCTGCCGTAGTCCAGTCGGAAATCAGCGGGCACTCCGGCCAGGATCACAAGATCAGCTTCGCGAAGTGCCTCTTTGCGGTGATGACGAAATTGCAATGGATGATCAGCCCCCATCAATCCGCGGGCCATGCCGGAGAGATACAAGGGAATCCCTGCGACAGATAACGCAGCGGCCATCTTTTCGGCGAGTTGTGGCTGCATCATGGCACCACTGCCCATAACCATCAGCGGCCGAAGACAATGATCAAGTTTAACCTGAAGCCGGGTAAGATCCTGCCTGTGGTGCACCGGTATATGAACTGCAGCCGTTGAAACAACCTGAGAAGAGCTTCCTGCGAACATTTTTTTGACATGCCGTCTGATATACCAGGAGGTGACCTTGGCTCCGACTGAGGCTCCGCCTGCAGCTTTCATGTACCAACTGCGAACCAGGGTCTCATCGAAAAGGAGATCAAGGGGCAGTTCCACAAATACGGGGCCCGGCGTTCCTTCTGTTGCGATACGGAAGGCCTTTACCAAGGAAGGCTGTATCTCTTTTCTTTGCCTCACAGCAGTCAGCCACTTTACGTTTGGACGCATGAGGCTCACCTGATCAATATCCTGAAGAGCACCTCTGCCCTTCAGCAACGTAGGTGCAGCTCCACCCATTAGTACAACCGGCGACTGAGCCATTAGCGCATTCCTGATGGCAGTAATGCTGTTGGTTATGCCCGGCCCTGCTGTCACTGCGGCGACTCCTGCTATCCCTGAGATCCGGGCACTGGCATCAGCTGCAAAAACAGCGCTGGCCTCATGCCTGGTGTCAATAACACGGATGCCGGCTTTTTTGCATGCGACTAATATGGGTGAAATGTGCCCCCCGCAAAGCGTAAACAGGGTTTGAACCTTTTGCTGTTTAAGTATTTGGGCTACGAGCGTGCCGCCATCCATTTTTTCAAGTTATGATTTTTTCGATCAAGCTACCCGTACCCATGGGATGATGTTCATCATGGGCCGGCACCCGGTTAATTCCGTAACTTCCTTAAGAAACCTGACCTGATGGCCTTCTTGCTCCGTAAGTGGTACCTCGATGTCATGGACGATAATCAGCGAGGATTGATCGCCTATCAGGCCTCGATCAGTTGGAAGAATATTGTACTGAATTATGGGGGTTACGTTCCCATCGGAGCTATGCCTGTGAAGGCGAAATCTGATTTCTCTTCAATTTCTTGTATGGCTGGATCCGATCATGAACTCCATTGGAAAGTGGATCAAGCGCAGGGATGGTGGAAGGGCGATGGGCCACTGATTCACCAACTGTTGTTGGAGTCAGAGGAGGGATCTGTCGACTGGCATGTTCTACAGCCATGCTCAAATGCCCGAGTGAAAATTGATGGCCATGAATTGGCGGGTCGCGGTTATGCGGAGCGGATTGAGCTGACTTTACCTCCATGGAGATTGCCGATCAGACAATTGCTTTGGGGACGATATGTATCCCCACTTCATTCTGTTGTCTGGATCAGGTGGATCGGAGAGAGACCCCTGGAATTAATTTTTCATAACGGCACACAATGCAGGGGAGAAGTCTCGATTGAATGTGTAAGGTTTCACAACTGCGTACTCACGTTGCCGACAAAAGTGATTCGCAAGGGTGGG
>JBDHXU010000191.1:0-4826 GCA_039810905.1 Cyclobacteriaceae bacterium
GCGTGAAGGTAGAGGTGGTTAAGTTAGTCACTTTATGCTTCAACGCATATTAGAAAACTGATTTAAGTCATAACAGGGGCCGAAACGGCTATCTTATGGTTGATCAGCCTTAGCCGTCCTTCTTCAGCCATCCTCTTGACGGTTCTAATGACGGTTTCCACTCTCAAACCTGTCATATCCGCAATCTCCTGACGCGTAAGCGGTATTAAATAATGGAGTCCGTCCTCTGTTCTGGGAAGCGGCTTTCTTTGCGAATAATTAAGAATCACATTCCAGATAACCTCCTCTGGTTCAAGGAAGGATATGGAGGTTAATAGCATGGTCTTATATCTTAACCTTTCACACAAGACCTTGTCAAATTCCAGGTGCGCATTGAAATTGTTCCGCAAGAGCTCCATGAAGTGTTCCTTTGGGAGTCTCCACACCGCAGAGGTTTCCATGGCGATGGCCGATGAGGGGTATGGAAAAGCGTTCAGCAGAGGCGGTTCTCCAAAGCTTTCGCCGGCGCGGAAGAGGCCTTGAATCAATTCCTTTCCCGAACTGCTGCGCGTAATCATTTTGATGGCGCCCTGTATAACCTGGAAGTAGTTGAGCGCTTTTTCTCCTTCATAGAAGAGAAACTGGCCTTTACGGAGCTTGATTTTTGTCGCGCCATATTGGGTAAGAAGTTGTTCGGTCAGCACAGTCTTGTCCGCAATGCCTTGGACGGACAGCCAGTAAAAATATTGGAGGCATCTGTCTGTACTCCGTGACGGCGGTCAGCCTGTTTGATGACGTTTGTCATCACGATGCCTGCAAGGCAGCCAAATGGCCTAATTCAAAGGATTACCCCCAAACCGAAAAGGACGACAAACAGCAGGGTGGACAAAGCCATTTGCTTCAGGTAGGGATCCAGTTCAGCTGATGATTTCTTTGTTACAGCCAATCCATTCCTGATAAACAGGGGAAGGGTAAGAAGAAAAAGGAGTTGGTATGGAGATTCGTATTGCAGCCACGTGTAGACAACCCCTGCCAGAAGCCCGCCAGTAAGGAGGAACCAATGGTAAACGGTTGCCTTCTCCTTTCCGATTCTGACCGGAACAGAGAATTTGCCTGCGTGAAGGTCTGAATCGATATCCCGTATGTTGTTCACATTCAGGACAGCCATTGCAAAAAATCCGCATGACAGTGCCGGCAGTACTTCGGGCCAGCTTACGCTTCCCGTGAAGAGATAGAGCGAACCCAGTACTCCCACCAATCCGAAGAATATCAAAACAGAAAGATCGCCCAGGCCTGCATATCCGTAAGGCTTCTTTCCTACGGTGTAAGTGATGGCCGCAATAATGCAAGCCATGCCCATCAAAAGAAAGTAGGCAACTGCCTGCCAGTTTGATCCTAATGCGATCCATAGTAGTGCCAGTCCGCTGACCAGGCTCAGAAGCGAGAAAAGGATGACGGCATTACGCATGGAATGTGCAGGGATTGCACCGGATTGAACTGCCCTTGAGGGACCGGATCTCCCGGCGTGATCGGCACCGTGAATCGAGTCGCCATAGTCATTGGCTAAATTGGAAAGCACTTGCAACAGTACAGTAGTGAGGCAACACAGGGCGAACACAGAGAGCCTGAAATGTCCCTCAGAAGCGGCGAGGAATGCTCCCATGCCTATGCAGGAAAGAGACAGAGGCAGTGTCCGGAGCCGGAATGCAGAAATCCACGCACCCACCATACCTTACCTTCTGAGAAGTTTGTCCAATGAATATTTGCCTGGGCCGGCGAAGAACAAGGCTGTAAAGGTCATAAGATAGAGAATGGCGCTTTCTTTTTCTCCCGGAGGATCACTTCCGTGTATAACAAAAACGATCACGCTCATCGCGATGATCAAAGGGACCAATACAGGCCTGCTGAATAATCCCAACACCAGGAAAAAGGAACATATCAACTCGGCAAAAATGATGAGTACCAGGGAAGGCGTGTGACCCACACCCAGTGGGTCAGGAAACTTTTCGGCCCGTTCGCTGAATGACATCAGCTTGGCCCAACCGTGGGGCATCAGCAGAAGTCCTGCCACAGCGCGCATGGCAAGAAGTCCCAGATCCAACGCAAGGGATGAAGAACTCCAGATAAGTCTCAGCATTCCTATTCCAGAATTTTATCCAGTAAGGGCTTGTCCATGGGCTTCACGCCCGATTTGAAGAACGTTACCTGCGTACCGTCCTCGTTAATGAGATACTTTGCAAAGTTCCAGTCGGGCGTTTCACCGGTTTTGGCTTCGAGCCATCGGTACAACGGATGCTTGTCGCCCCCTTTCACAGATATTTTCTCAAACATTTGAAATCTTACACCATAGTTCTTCTCGCAGAAGGCAGCAATCTCTTCGTTGCTTCCAGGTTCCTGCCAGAGAAAGTTGTTGGCAGGAAATCCCATCACGCGCACCTTACCACCGTATTGTTCATGGAGTTTCTCCAGGTCTGCGTACTGGGGAGTCTTGCCGCACTTCGATGCCGTGTTGACGATGAGCATCTTCTTGCCTCTGAACTTTGAAAAATCGACCTCCTCTCCCATGAGGCCTTTCACTTTGAAATCATAGATAGAGTCCGGCAACGGTTCATTCGTTGCCGGACTCTTACCTGAAAAGAATGCGGTTATAGACATAATAATGACAACAACACCAATGAGGATCTTATAACTCATCCGTGATTTCCTTGGACATCGGGTTCACCTTGGAAGGGAAGAATTTTACAGTGCCATCAGGCTTCACCAGGTACTTGCAGAAGTTCCATGTGGGCTCCTTGCCTGTCTTCTCCTTCAGCCATGCATACAGCGGATGCTGATCGGCACCTACAACAGATATTTTCTCAAACATCTGGAAAGTGACGCCGTAATTCTTTTTACAGAAACCTGCTATCTCAGCATTCTCACCAGGTTCCTGTCCGCCAAAATTATTGGCCGGAAAACCAAGGATGGTGACCTTGCTGCCGTAGGTTTCGTTCAGTTTTTGAAGGTCAGTGTACTGCGGCGTATATCCGCACTTGGAAGCCACGTTCACAATAAGCAGGGTCTTCCCCTTGTAAGCAGTGAAGTCGATGTTCTTTCCATCGATCGCATTCATCTTGAAATCATACAGGGAACCTGCCGGCATAAAAGCCAGGGCCACAAACAACAACGCTAAGGTTTTCATAAGATTTCTGGTTTATTATGGGACAACAAATATGGGCATGATTTGTTCAAAAAGTAAACCATTGATCACCTTGTGCTGCCAATACTTGAGAAATGGGCCGGATATTTGGCGATTTGGTGATCTGGTGGTTTGGCGATTTGAAGTCCATCCCGGGGCAATTTCTGTCGACAATACCCCGGCATCAACAACTGTCAATAATCAAAAATATTGATACATAATCGACAATCAGCAATCAGCCAATTTCAAATTGTACAGTACATGCCGCTTCAGCCAGTTCCCTTCTGCAACTTTAGGATGATCAAACTCTCCCACCTTCTCCATGCCAATACGCTTCATCACGCCCTCTGATCTTGTGTTGTGAATGGAAGTAAAGGAATAGATTTCTTTAAGTCCTGATCGAAATCCAAAATCGAGACAGGCGCGGGCTCCCTCGGTAGCCAGTCCCCTCCCCCAATATTCCGGGAGCAATCGCCAACCGATCTCCACACAGGGAGTGAAGTCACTCACAAATGTTGCTTCATGCAGTCCGATGAAACCGGTGAAAGCCCCGGTGTCTTTCAGTTCGGCAACCCATAATCCATAACCTTTTTCATTAATCTCCTTCTGCAGCCTGTCCATCATGGAACGGGTTTCATCAGCAGTAAGCACAGAAGGAAAAAATTCCATCACAACCGGAGAAGCATTCATGGCTGCAAAGGATGCGAAGTCTGTCTCCGCCCAGTCGCGCAGAATAAGTCTTTCGGTTTCCAGGAACTGCCTTGCCATCGGCTATGAATTACATCCTTTCGGGCACATCGATTCCCAGCAGTCCCATCGCTTTCTTCAGCACATCGCCCACACAACTGGAGAAGGCTATGCGCAACTGGAGCCTGGCCGGGTCTTCCTCGCTGAAAATCGGAATGGTCTGGTAGAACTGGTTGTACTCCTTCGCCAGCTCGTAGGCATAGTTGGCAACAACAGCCGGAGAATAGGTTTGGGCGGCATCGAGTACCTTGGCGGGATACTGATACAGTTTTGCTATGACGGCACGCTCGGAAGGCTCGAGTGCAGTTGCATTCACCTTCATGCCCGGATCCACGTGCATTCCTCGCTCAGCCGCTTTTCTCAGAATGGCTCTAATGCGCGCATGAGTGTATTGGATGAAGGGACCAGTATGACCCTGCAGGGCAATCGACTCATTGGGATCGAAGAGCATCCTTTTCTTCGGATCGACTTTCAGAAGAAAATACTTCAACGCACCAAGACCAATCATTTCTGACAATGCATTGAGATCCTTATCCGTCATCCCTTCAATCTTGCCAAGCTCCTGTGTCTGTCGTGCGGCCTCCTCTGCCATCTCGGCCATTAGATCATCTGCATCCACCACCGTGCCCTCCCGGCTCTTCATCTTTCCCGAAGGAAGATCTACCATGCCATAAGAAAGGTGGTAGCATTTCTTAGCCCAGATATATCCCAGTTTGTTGAGGATAAGGAATAGTACTTTAAAGTGATATTCCTGTTCATTGCCAACGGTGTACACCTGCCCTTCAATGTTGGGGAAATCCCTGAACCTCAGGATGGCAGTGCCGATGTCCTGCGTCATGTAAACGGAAGTGCCGTCCGACCGCAGCAGTACTTTCTGATCCAGCCCGTCTGAAGTGAGATCCACCCATACCGAACCGTCTTC
>JBDHXU010000192.1:0-4823 GCA_039810905.1 Cyclobacteriaceae bacterium
AGCAATCGCCTACGCAGGTCTTCTGAAATCTTTAATGACTGAACAAAAGCCTCCATGGAGGCTTTTGTTATTTTCTCGTTACGGCGGGTGAGTTCTTTGAGCGCTTCGTAAGGATTGGGATATCCTTCCTTGCGCAGAATGGTTTGGATGGCCTCTGCCACAACTGCCCAGTTCTCCTCCAGGTCTGCATTTATAGCATCCAGGTTCAGTTCAAGCTTCCCGATTCCCTTTTCAATGGAATGCAGGGCCAGCCAGCTATGGGCAAAAGGTACGCCGATGTTTCTCAGCACTGTCGAGTCCGTAAGGTCCCGCTGTAATCTCGAAATGGGAAGTTTTGCCGAAAGGTGTTCACAGAGAGCATTTGCGAGGCCCAGGTTGCCTTCTGCATTTTCAAAATCAATGGGATTCACTTTATGCGGCATGGCGGATGAACCCACTTCGCCGCTTTTGATTTTCTGTTTGAAGTAATTCATTGAAATGTACTGCCAGACATCACGGCAATAATCGATGAGGATGGTATTGATCCGCTTGAAACCGTCCAGTTGTGCTGCAAGATTGTCATAGTGCTCAATCTGCGTGGTAGGATTGCTCCTGGTGAGGCCCAATGATTGGGATACAAAACGGTCGGCGAACGTATTCCAGTCTTTTTCAGGGTAAGCCACATGATGTGCATTGAAGTTGCCCGTGGCTCCTCCAAATTTTGCCGAATGAGGAATGCTGATTAGCAGTTCAAGCTGTTTTTTGATCCTGGCGGAGAAGACCGCCATCTCTTTCCCCAACCGGGTGGGAGAAGCCGGCTGCCCATGGGTTCTCGCCAGCATGGGAACATCCTTCCACTGCGCGGCCTGGTTGTCCAGCAGGTCAACAACCTTCCCGATCAGGGGAAGGAAATGACCCTCCAAGAATTCACGCAACAGCAGGGGGATGGCTGTATTATTAATGTCTTGAGACGTCAGCCCAAAGTGAATGAATTCCTTGTAGGGGCCAAGTTGATGCTGGTCAAACAGCTGTTTCAGGTAGTACTCGACCGCCTTCACATCGTGGTTGGTCGTTTTCTCGATCGCCTTTATCGCCTCAGCCTCCTGGATTCCGAAACCTTGATAAAAGGAGCGCAGCAGTGCCTCCTTGCCGGCAGGGAAGCTCAGATCCTTTAACCCTGATTGCGACAGTGCGATAAAATATTCTACCTCCACGCGAACACGGTACCGCATCAACGCATATTCTGAAAAGAATTCGGAGAGGGGGGCAGTGGTCTGAAAGTAACGGCCGTCAATCGGAGATATGGCCGTGAGAGCGTGTAGTTGCACGACACCTTTATTAAGCCATAAAAATAATTCTTTTTAACCAATCGGAAAGATTTCCGTTCATCCGAAAAGTTGAAGTAAATCCAAAGGCAATTAAGTTATTTTGTGCCCACTTTTATGATGACACCCCGGCGACTGGCTCTTCTTGTTCTTTTGCTCCTGCCTGTCGCGGTGATCATGGGCCAGAAGAATTTGCCCGGCAAGCAGCTTCCGATCAGGAAAGCCAAGCACCCCATCATCCTCGACGGCAAGCTCGATGAACAGGACTGGAAGGATGCGGACGTGGCGGGTAACTTTTTCCTGAACTATCCCGTAGATACTGCCCTCGCTCCTTTCCAGACGGAAGCGCGGATCACTTTTGACGATAGAGCCCTCTATATAGCGTATGTCTGCTTTGACGATCAGACGCCCAACGTCGTTCAGTCTTTGCGCAGGGACTTCGATTTCGGCAGCAACGACAACATGAGCGTGTTCATTGGACCCTACAATGACGGCATTAACGGATTCTATTTCTCTATCACCCCGTTGGGCGTTCAACATGAGGGAACCATTGCCGCCGGCGGGGCCGACCCGCAAGGGAGTTTCAATCAGGTGTGGGACAACAAGTGGTACTCAAAGGTTCAGAAATATGACAAGTTCTGGATTGCCGAGTTGATGATCCCATTCAAGAGCTTTCGATTCAAGGCAGGTGTACCGGAGTGGAATATTACCTTTCTGCGGTATGATCTCAAGCGCAATCAGTTTTCCAGCTGGATAGCCACACCGATCCAATATGTCCCGGCGTCTTTCGCCTATTCAGGCAAGTTGGTTTGGACAGATCCCCCGCCTCACCGCACGATGAACATCTCTCTCATCCCTTACCTGGCCGGAGGCACAGCCAGGGACAATGAGACGAGTCCCTCCACCAAGACTGAAGACCTGCAGGCTGGGTTTGATGCCAAGATTGGCGTCACACAATCGCTGAACCTGGACCTCACCGTTAACCCTGATTTTTCACAGGTCGAGGTGGACCGCCAGGTGATCAATCTCACACGGTTTGAATTTCAGTTCCCTGAACGACGGCAGTTCTTCCTCGAAAACAATGATCTCTTTGAACGCATGGGTTGGCCCGATGCCAGACCCTTCTTTTCTCGCAGGATTGGATTGGCCCGAGACAGTACCGGAGTACTCAGGAAGGTACCTATTCAATACGGAGCACGCCTGAGCGGTTCCCTTTCCAAGAAATGGCGACTCAGCATGCTTAACATGCAGACCAAGGAAAAACTTGACCTGGGTCTTCCTTCTCAGAATTTTACAGTAGCGGCCATCCAGTACAATTTCTGGAAACAATCGAATATCCAGTTCTCCCTTGTGAACAAGCAATCCCTCGGGGTGAAACCAGGTGATTCATTGAAGTACTTCAATAAGGATATGTGGAAAACAAAGACATACGGGCCTGACACGGTGACGAAGTACCTGAATACCTACAATCGCGTCGCCACGGTCGACATTGAAACACGCAATCCCAGCAACAGCTGGTATAGCAGTTTGTACTATACTCATTCATTCGATGACTTCAGCAAGGACAACCAGGAATCCGGTGGAGGCTTTGTACAACACACCAAACGCAACTATCAGCTTTTTGGCGGGCATATCTTTATTCAAAAGAATTATGTTGCCGAGGCGGGCTTTGTTCCCAGCAAGGGTGTATATCCCGGATTTGGCAACACCTTTCTGGGAGCAACTGGAACCGTTTATCCCAAAGGAAGCGGTCTGGTTAACATGGGACCCACTCTTCAGCTTACTGTCAACAATATTCCCAATGGCACCATTACCGATAAGCAGGTGCAGGCAGGGTACAGTTTCAATTTTCTGAACACCGCTACATTGTCACTCAACTACTTCTATACCTATCAGAAGATGACCAATGATTTTAATCCCATCGACGACAGCAAGTACGAAAATTACCTGGTGGGCGAACATTACACCTGGAATCGCTACGGGTTTTTGTTTCAGTCAGATCAGCGAAAGCTGTTCAAGTACACGCTTGGCATGACGAACGGCGGTTTTTACAATGGCACCAATCTCAACTTCAATGGTGAAGTAAATCTGCGCTATCAACCTTATGGCAGCGTTTCGATCAGGTTTGATTACAACGATCTCAAACTCCCGGACAACTACGGCAGTCAGAAGCTGTTTGTGGTCAGCCCGCGGTTTGACCTGACCTTCACTGACAAGATCTTTCTGACCACCTTTCTCCAATACAATACATACATCGATAACGTGAACCTCAATGCGAGGTTTCAGTGGCGCTACAAACCTGCCAGCGATTTCTTTATTGTTTATACCGAAAATTATCTTCCAGCCACATTTGCCAGCAAAAATCACTCGCTGGTCTTCAAGTTCACGTACTGGCTTAATATTTAAAGTTTGAGGTACGGCTTCGGGCCCCTACCTTTGCAGTCCCTGATCTATCCGGATCAGATAAAAGTTGATTTTGTAACAGCATATGGCCTTTTCTTTTTTTAAGAAGCTGACCTCCAGGGAGCAGAAACAGGAGTCCCACAGTGGCCCGCACTATTATGATTTGAAGGTGAAGCAGATTGTGCAGGAAACACGCGACGCTATCTCCATTGTTTTTGAAAACCCTGAAGGGGGACCGATATCCTACAAGGCCGGGCAGTTTCTTACCCTCATAGCGAATGTGGATGACAAGGAAGTAAGACGGTGCTACTCCCTGTGTTCATCTCCTTTTGTGGATGATAATCTTGCAGTGACCGTCAAGAGAGTAGAAAAGGGACTCATGTCGAATTGGCTGCCCGACCACCTACAGGCAGGTCAAACCATCAAGGTAATGGCGCCTACCGGTCACTTTACTACAGAGTTTTCGAAAGACAAGAAGCGGCACCTCGTCATGTTTGCGGGCGGGAGCGGAATTACTCCCATGATGTCACTGATCAAGAGCCTTCTCAGCCAGGAACCTGATAGCATCGTCTCACTTATTTATTGCAACAGAAACATTGACAGCATCATCTTCAAGGATGAACTGGCCAGAATGGAGACGAAGGACCAGGGAAGGCTGCATGTTATTCACCTGTTGGATGAGGCTCCCATGAACTGGCAGGGTCTGTCCGGCCTCCTTAACCACGATCTATTGGTAAAGATGTTTGAACGTATTCCCGACTGGGGAATCGACAAGACCACGTACCTGATGTGCGGACCGGAGGGAATGATGAAGAACGTGGACGGCCTGCTGGCAGAATTAAAAATTCCGAAAGAGAAAATCTTCAAGGAAAGTTTCGTTACGCCTACCATAGACAAGGAACAGAAGAAGCAGGTGGAGGTGAGCGATGAGAAAAAAGATCACACGGTAACGATACGTTACGACGGACAGGAATACAAAGTCCTCGTTCCGGCAGGACGTCATATCCTGGAGACAGCCCTGGATCAGGGTATCGATCTCCCTTACTCCTGCCAGAGTGGGTTATGTACAGCTTGCCGCGGAAAGGCCCTTTCCGGGAAAGTAAAACTCGACGAGGA
>JBDHXU010000193.1:0-4798 GCA_039810905.1 Cyclobacteriaceae bacterium
AGGAATAGGTCCTTCGTTGCGGCTAACCAGAACGAGAGCTTAGGTTGCCCGTCAATAGCCATCTGAGGTATGAGATTGGTAGTAGAAAGTATCCACGCTACCAGCGAAGCAAATGCAATCAGGTAGGAGATGATAGAGAAAGTAAACTGAAGTACTTTTTTCATATGAGAAGGAGATGTTTAGATGTTATTATTCTTTCCAGGTAATCGAATCAAAGGTGAGGGGCACCATCCGGCTGGCTGCCCCCTCACCTGCCAGAGTCGTGGTTACACATTCACCGTCACCCTCAGGTAGGTGGCAGGAATGGACGTCCTGCCTGAGGTGCCACTTGTGTTCTGACGCTCGAACAATTCGTTCAGTTCATTTTGCAGTTGCTTGGCCTTACCATTTAGCTGTGCAGCATCAAAGGCGTTCATCGTGGGGCCGTAATATCTGCGAAACGTGTCGACGAAAGCCTGGGGTGTTCCATTGAAATTAAAGGTGTAGGTTTCACGCTGAAACGAAACACGTGACCCATCGATGCCCGCAGCGGCAAAGCGCTCAAGCACGTTGTGCTCATCGCCCCAGAGCATGGGACTAACAAAACCGGGCGGAGGCGCCATGGTGTAAGAAGAACTGATTTTCAACACCTGTGCCACCAGCGTAGGGTCACCGGGGATCCAATTGCCCATGATGATGCGCCCTCCGGGCCTTGTAACCCTGACCATCTCTTTGGCCACATCGAAAGGCCGGGAAGCGAACATGGCTCCAAAGACGGACAGCACAAGGTCAAAGTGCTGGTCAGGAAGCTGTTTAAGGTCCGCCGCATCACCCTCTTCAAAGCGGATATTTTGCAAGCCTTCATGGAAGGCCCGTATGATTCCGGCGCGGACCAGGTTGGATGCGATGTCCACTCCAGTAACTTGTGCGCCAAGTTTTGCAACGGGAATGGCTGTGGTGCCATCTCCGCAGCCAAGGTCCAGAACGTGCATGGCTGGCGTAATGCCAAGCCGGGACACAAGTTCTTCTCCGCTCTCACGCATCGTGGCCGCCAGGCGGGTGAAGTCTCCCTTTTCCCAAAGGACTTTGTTGGGATTGACGACTGTTTTTACTGCAGCATTCATTTCCATAATTGTGTTGTTTAAGATGTTTATTACTTGATGGTTTGGTTCTGATGACTCCGGAACAAGAGACTCTGCGGCTCGCGGTACAGAATATTCCAGACGAGGAATGCCGCGATGCAGATCCCGATCGTTACAGCCAGGATTTTTCTGATGGTTGTTTCTTTCATAATGGGTGTCGATAAATTTTCACAATGCTTTGAATGATCGAAAACAGCGCCCAGTTCCTGGCGTCATGTTCTCAAACCATCGTTGGCGTGACAAAAGTGAAGGGATATTCCAGCAAGGGAATTGCTGAAAAGCTCAAAGAATTGACTTAAAGGCTCAGGCGGCCTTGTCGCGGAGACTCTGCGGTGCTACTCCAAACTGTTGTTTGAAGGCACGGCTGGAGTGCGATGGATTCTTGAACCCGCTGTCATAGCACACTTCGTTTACGGAAAGACTGGTGGTGAGCAGCAGGCCCTTGGCATGATTAAGGCGCATCTCGGTAAGCCATTTACCGGGGCTGCTGCCGAAATGTTCTGTAAAGTCGCGCTTGAAGGCCGACAGGCTCTTGCCGCAGAGCCTCGCGAACTGCTCCGTCGACAGGTCGTGTAGGAAATTCTTTCGCATGGTGTACTCGAGATCCTGCCGTTCGTTTCTTACAGCGTTGAAATATGCACCAAGTGCCTGGTTCTTCTGGTTAAGGACCAGATTCAGCAGCAGCTCTTTGAATTTGATCTCTACGAGCTCCTTGGCCACACGCTCGCCTTCCCGCAGGTAATTGCTGACGCTGAAGAGAACCGACTGGATGGATTCATCGACGTCAATTTCAAAATAGTTTTGAAAGCCCTGCCCCGATGCAGGTGGAAGCTGAAGGTTGGGGTAATCGTTTAGAAACTGCCTGATGAAAGCATCATTCATCATGAACACCAGTACGCAATGTTCCACATCAAAATACTGCTTCGTACTGTATACACCTTTTCGGATGAAAGCAGCCTGACCGGCAGACAGGGCATGAACCTTACCATCCACAATCCAGTCCTTCCTGCCGCTGATCACGTAGTTGATCACATGCATGTCGTTCCAGAACCGGAATTGCTCTACGTTGATCGGGCAGCGGTATTCTACAGAAAGAAAGTCGGCACCGATGACCCGGTTTTGCAGTTCTGGATTAGAGATGAGGTATTTGCGAAGATCTACAAACATGTTCGGGCGACCATCAAGCGGGCAAAGTTAGCAGGTACCCTTGAAAATGATAGCCCGGGCTGTTGGGCATGATGAAGCGGACACCGCAGCTTAAAAAATAGATTAGCTCTATGGGATAATAAAAACAATCAATTTGATTTATTAACAATCCTGCGGTAATCTTGAATTACAATGCAAGTTCTAATCGAAAATTCTTAACGCAACAACAAATGGATAATAAGACACATCACACCAACGGTGAGGCCAAATGCCCCTTTCACGCACCGGCAGGTGCCGGCACCGGCAACCAGGATTGGTGGCCCAACCAATTGAAGCTTAATGTTCTCAGGCAGCAGTCTCCCCTCTCCGACCCGATGGGTAAAGACTTTGATTATGCAAATGAATTTAAAAAGCTGGATTACAAAGCTTTAAAGAAAGATCTTGAAGCGTTAATGACAGATTCCCAGGATTGGTGGCCTGCAGATTTTGGCCACTATGGCGGACTCTTTATACGCATGGCCTGGCACAGTGCAGGCACCTACCGCATCGGCGACGGTCGCGGAGGAGCAGGAGCCGGACAGCAGCGCTTTGCGCCATTGAACAGCTGGCCAGATAATACAAGTCTGGATAAGGCCCGCCGCTTGCTCTGGCCCATCAAACAGAAGTATGGTAAGAAGATCTCATGGGCCGACCTTATGATCCTCGCGGGAAACGTAGCCCTGGAGTCCATGGGATTCAAGACTTTCGGCTTTGCCGGAGGCCGTCCGGATACATGGGAGCCCGAGCAAGACGTGTACTGGGGCAATGAGACGACCTGGCTTGGGGACAAGCGCTATAAGGGCGACCGCGAGCTCGACAATCCGCTCGCAGCTGTACAAATGGGTCTTATCTACGTGAACCCGGAAGGTCCCAACGGTAATCCTGATCCTGTTGCCGCTGCCCGCGACATCCGCGAGACTTTCAAGCGCATGGCAATGAACGATGAAGAGACAGTAGCGCTGATTGCCGGTGGACATACATTTGGCAAGACCCATGGCGCAGCACCTGCTACCCATGTGGGACCTGAACCTGAAGCCGCACCGATTGAGGAGCAAGGCTTCGGATGGCATAACAGCTACAAATCTGGCAAAGGTGGCGATGCGATTACCTCGGGTATTGAAGTGATCTGGACAAAAACGCCTACTAAATGGAGCAATAATTTCTTTGAGAACCTTTTCGGCTACGAATGGGAACTGACCAAGAGCCCGGCAGGTGCACATCAGTGGAAAGCGAAGAATGCACCGGCATCTATTCCCGATGCTTTCGATTCTTCGAAGCATCACGTTCCCACGATGCTGACAACAGACCTGTCGCTGCGATTTGACCCTGCCTACGAGAAGATTTCACGCCGCTTCCTCGAGAATCCTGCTGCCTTCGCTGACGCCTTTGCGCGCGCCTGGTTCAAGCTCACACACCGCGATATGGGTCCACGTGCCCGTTACCTCGGCCCTGAAGTTCCGAAGGAAGAGCTGATCTGGCAGGATCCTATTCCCGCCCCCGCCCAACCGCTAATCGACGACAAGGACGCCGCCGCACTGAAATCAAAAATCATGGCTTCCGGATTGAGTATCTCTGAACTGGTGTCGACAGCATGGGCATCGGCCTCAACTTTCCGCGGCTCCGACAAGCGCGGCGGTGCCAACGGCGCACGCATCCGCCTTGCCCCACAGAAGGACTGGAAAGTCAACAACCCTGCGCAGCTGGGCAAAGTGTTGCAGGCGCTTGAGAAGATTCAGAAGGAATTCAATGCGGGAAGCAAGAAAGTGTCACTCGCCGACCTGATCGTTCTTGGTGGCTGTGGCGCTGTTGAGCAAGCTGCGAAGAAAGCAGGATACAGTGTGACTGTGCCCTTTTCACCTGGACGAGGTGATGCCACCCAGGTACAAACCGATGTGGAGTCGTTTGAAGTACTCGAACCGGCGGCTGACGGTTTCCGCAACTACCTGAAGACAAAGTATTCCGTAGCTACAGAGACTTTGTTGGTGGACAAGGCACAACTGCTCACCCTCACTGCACCAGAGATGACGGTGCTGGTCGGTGGTATGCGGGTGCTGAACGCCAACTGGGATCATTCCAAACATGGAGTGTTCACCCAGAAGCCTGAGACATTGACGAATGATTTCTTCGTCAACCTGCTCGACATGAATGTAACATGGAAGCCCGTATCGGACGACAAGGAAGTGTTTGAAGGCCGCGATCGTAAAAGTGGAGCTGTAAAGTGGACTGGAACGCGTGCCGACCTCATCTTCGGCTCCAACAGCGAGCTGCGCGCGCTGGCAGAGGTGTATGGCTCATCTGACGGCGGAGAGAAGTTTGTGAAGGACTTTGTAGCGGCGTGGGGAAAGGTGATGAACCTTGACCGGTTTGATTTATAAACTGCAAGGGGTATTAACCGCTGAGGCGGGGAGGGAGACGAATGTTGAATGATGAATCCTGAATCACTATTGTCCGGTAAAAGTAAGGAATTGAATTAGAAGCATTAAAAGGAGTTT
>JBDHXU010000194.1:0-4743 GCA_039810905.1 Cyclobacteriaceae bacterium
AGAACATGGCCTATTCCTATTCCGGTGCTGAAAAAGGTTACCGCAAAAATCCAAATAGCCTTACCGCCTATGGCTCCAGCTCTCTTTTTACCAATGTGGAAGACCTGAGCAAATGGGTGATTCACTTTAACGAACGCCTCGAGATGAATGACCCTGTCTATACCCGGATGCTGGAAACAGGTGTGTTAAACAGCGGCGAGAAGACCGATTATGCTTTTGGGCTGGCCGTCGAAAAATCAGGAGGCCTCAGGATGGTGAGCCACACGGGTGGTTGGGCGGGCTACCGCACCATCATCATGAATTTCCCCGATGAAAAACTTTCCATCATTGTGCTCGGTAACATCGGCGAGTTCAATTCAGAGGACGAGGCACTTCAGGTAGCAAAGCTTATCCTGAAGGAAAAATATCAGGATCCACCCAATGGCCCTGACGCTGTAAAGAAGATGCCGGATGTAACCCTCGATCCTGAATTGGCAAAGAAGTTCGTCGGAATTTACCAGTTGGGCAGACGTTGGTTCGTCACATTGACACTGGAGGACGGGAAGCTGATGACGCAGGCCAACGGTGAGGAAAAGTTTCTGATGGTACCCAAGTCGGACTCCGTGGTCTGGATTGAAGCCTACGGATCTCCCATGACCTTTGTCATGGATCAGAATGGCGAAGTGAACATGATCCGGTATCATGGCATCAATGCCAAGCGCATTACTCCCTTGCAGGCAGATGCGGCACAACTGAAGCAGTTTGCGGGATTGTACTACAGCGAAGAGTTGGAAACCGAATACCGGCTGACCTTTGAAGACAACAAACTCAGGCTGCATCATATGCGGCTCGGAGATTTTGACCTCCATTCCAGTATTGTAATGAAAGATGCGGCTGATGGAGCCATCGGCTCTCTACAATTTACCCGCGACAAGGGTAAAGTCTCCGGATTCCTGCTTTCGGGCGGCAGGGTCCAGAATATCAGATTTGACAGGAGAGGGGATTAAGGATATGAATTTTGAATGTTGAACTGGGAACTTTAGATGTTGAAGTGATCCACAGTGTGGCTTTTTTCGTGGATCAAACGCAGTCTGAGTCTGAGCATAGTCTGAACCTAGTCCGAACCTAGTCTAAGCAAAGTCTAAGCAAAGTCTGACCAAAGTCTGGTCCGAGTTTGGACAGGGTATACACACTAGTCTGGACAGGGTATATACACTAGTTTGGAGAGGGTATGGACAAGGTATGGTGATTTGGTGATTGAGCCGAACTCAAGACTAAATACTTAGGACTAACTACTAACTACTATATCAACTCCATATCCTTCTTCACCCACTTATCCCTGCTCAAATCATGATTCTTCACGGGCAGGTTTCTTATCCGGATGCCAGTAAGACTGTAGATGGCATTGGTAACGGTGGGGGCCACGCATGGGGTACTGGGCTCGCCGGCGCCACCAGGCCACTGGTCACTGTTAATAATATAGGTGTCAATGACCGGAGCTTCATGCATGCGCACCATCGGGTAATCGTGGAAATTGCTCTGAGCCACTGCCCCGTCTTCAATGGTGATTTCCCCTTTCAGGGCAGCTGTCAAACCATATATAATGCCGCTTTCCATCTGGGCGGTAAAGCCGTCGGGATGGACCGCCAGTCCGGGGTCGGCAACACACACCACCCTCAGCACCTTCAGCTCACCTTCGTTACTGACCTCCAGTTCGATGACTTCTGCTACATAGGTGCCGAATGATTTATGCATCGCAATGCCACGTCCCTGGTTGGGTGGGAGGGGCTGACCCCAGTTGCCCTTCTCCGCAGCCAGGTCAAGAACCTTCTGAAATCTCGAACCCTCAGGCAGCAGGCTTCTCCTGTATTGATAGGGATCCTGGTTGGATGCTGCTGCCAGTTCGTCGATGAAGGACTCAATAAAAAATCCATGCATGGAATGATCGACGCTGCGCCAGCTGCCCCATGGCACGTGGGTTTTACTCGTTGCAAAATGAATGAGCTGATTGCTGATGTTATAGGGGATGTCCGGCGCTTCAGGCGGATGATGTTTGAAGAGAAACTGGTGTGTAAGTGCCACCGGCTTTCCGTCTTTGTCGAGTCCCGCTCTCATCCTGCTGATGTTTGCTTCCCGGTACATGTCGTGGCGCATGTCCTCCTCCCGAGTCCAGATCAGCTTGATGGGGTAGTTCACTTCCTTCGCGATGAGCGCAGCCTGCCTGACGACGTCGGTTTCTGCGCGTCTTCCGAAAGCCCCGCCAAGGAACTGGTTGTGCACCACCACTTTTTCGATATCCATATCAAGCACCTCGGCGGCTTCACCGGCAAAGCCCAGCGGGTTCTGACTGCCGCACCAGATTTCACACAACCCGTCATGCAGCCATATCGTGCAGTTCATCGGCTCCATCGTGGCGTGGGCGAGAAAAGGAATCCGGTATTCAGCCTCAAAAGTTCTGGAGGCCGACTTCATCGCTTCATCCGTGTCGCCTGATTTGAAATGTTTCTCCATCTTGCCGTCGGCCAGGGCAGTATCTAGGTCTCTTATGTATTGCTCGTAGATATCGTTTTGCTGTACATGTTGGTTGTTCTGCTCAAACTCTACAGGCAGCTGGCCGAGGGATTCCTTGGCAAGCCAGAAGTTGTCGGCGACAATTGCCACTGCATCACCAAGATTAATCACGCGAAGTATGCCCGGTGTCTGGCGTATGGCCGAATCGTCAAAGGACTTGACTTTATTCCCAAAAACGGGTGACGCTTTCACGGTCGCATATTTCATTCCCGGCAGGGAAGCATCCAGTCCATACTTGGCGGAGCCGTTCACTTTTTGCGGAATGTCAAAGCGGTGCGGAGAAGTTCCCATGATGGTATATTCTCCTTTCTTCTTCAGCGCGGGCTTGGCATCAGAAGAGAAGTTAATGGCACTGGGTGCTAGCTCGGCGAACGAGGCCGAGCGGTTGCTGGCCTGATGATGGACGAAACTCTTGCTGACGGTAAGTTCACTCAATGGAACACTCCATTGTTTTGCCGCCGCCTGCAGCAGCATCGATCTTGCGGCCGCGCCTGCCACGCGCATAGCATGCATACCTGTAAAGCGCACCGATCCGCTGCCCACAGTAAACTGGATGTTCATTTTCTTTACGGCAGTCAGGAAGACTCCCGTCATCGTGTCTTCGAGAAATCCCGGAAACTCCTTCTCTCCGGCAATAAATCCGCGGATGATTCCGTAGTTGGCGTACTCCTTATGTGCGGGCGCTTCCAGAAACCTTACCAGATTCCAGTCCGCGTCCATTTCATCGGCTACCATCATCGCCAGGGTGGTGTGGATACCCTGGCCCATTTCAGCATGTGGGATGATTACGGTGAGGATATTGTCGGTACCGATTTTAAGCCAGATGTTCAGCACCGAGTCACCTTTGTTCGCTATAAGCTGGGCCACCTTTCCTGCCCGGTTTCCGGGTCGGATGGCTATTCCAAGCACAACGGCTCCACCGGCCAGCACGCCGGTAGTGATAAATGCGCGACGGGTCCACTTGTTCATAGCGATCAGGCTTACGGATATTCAATACAAATTAATAAAAGTAAAGGGGAGAGGAAATTGGGAATGCTTTTGGCTTCTGGCTCTGGCTGGCATCCTCAAGATATCACTAAGTGTCCGCCAGGACAGATAGGACATTTGTTCAGTTATCGCGCGCGCAAGATCCTTCGGGGGCACTGGGTTATTTGTTACTTTATTCATTTGCTTGTTGGTTTGGTTTCACAGCAAATGTGTAATGGTTGAGCGACGCACTGTCCTGGTTTGTCCACATTTGTCCACATTTGTCCCAGTTTGTCTCACTTGTACTGTTTCCGGACACTTAAGCCAGCCCCATGCATGATGTATTGGTAACCTATTACAGACATAAGCCACACATATGCTACCTATAAGCCAGCCATAAGCCAGCGGTATTGGAGAACTATTACAGCCGCATTACAGCGGCAAGCCAGAAGTATTACAGAACCATTACAGAACCCTTGTGGTATCACCGTTGTAACCGCCAAGACGCTGTGGCGCTGAGAAATGCAGAATGATGGAGATGTGATGAAATATGTACCCTACTCTTAGCAACTTGAGGCACCGACGACCAAAGGTCGTTTGCTGACAATCTATACGCCCACCCAATATTGAAGTGAGTTATTCTTTCTTGCTTTTATAGACTCATAGAATCGAATCGCATCAGCATTGTCCCTGGAGACGTTCCATGCCATCCATTTGATGCCGGAAGATTTACATTTCGCTGTAAGGGTCTTTATCAACGAAGTGCCAACCTGCTGACCCCTATAATCCTTTCGAATAAACAAATCGATCAGATACATACCTTTTGTCACTGATTCCAGGTCATAGCCCTGATGAAAGGCTGCATATCCGATGACGATATTTCCGGTGACGGCAACGATAGCGGAGAAGCGGCGACCACGCCCAAGCCCGTCACGGATGAAATCTTTTCCCCTGAAACTTGATTGTTTGCCTTCTGATTTGGCTAGTTGCCGAACCAGTACGGCCAATGCAGAGGCATCCTTCTTGGTTGCCTTTCTTATCCTGATGTGCATGGATTGCTGTTTACCAGGGCGAAAATTAGTGGGTTCAATCATTTATTGATTTGTTGGGTGGGTGATTCGTTGGTTGAATGCGGTCCCGCCTTGGCTTGGGATCGGGCTGAAGTTCCACAGCAGAACGGCGAAGTTTAACATGATGATCATTTCCTCTGAAAAGTAGAAACATATT
>JBDHXU010000195.1:0-4695 GCA_039810905.1 Cyclobacteriaceae bacterium
CGATGACGACACAGGGTCCATGCTTAGCGTGGCCCGGCCTCCGGTGGCCTCAAAGAAGTTGACATATCCGGCATAGTCATCTGCAGCCTGACGACTGAACTGCTCTGCAATGAAATTCAGATTACTGATCTGAGTAGGATTGAGATCATTGACTGTAAAGACTACAATCAGCATCCGGAAGGCTTTCTGAGAAGTTGTCGATGAAGGCTGACGGATGCCAAGCCTGCTCTCAATGACAGTGGGTGTATATGTAGTCCTCGTTTTGGCGCGGAATGTCGTGTCGTTCACTTTTGTCAGCAGATTGGTAAACACATCAAAAGGCTTTACATCCTTGGAAGGGATGAGTCCCATTAGGTAAAGCTCGAAGTCAGAGTATTTCATTGTAAAGTAACTCTTGACAGGTGAGAACGAGTAGCGGAGTGAGTCGCCGTCCACTTTGGTGCGAAGGGTTGACTGGTCAAAACCGTGAAGCATGGTGCCTGCACCGGAATATCCCCAATTCAAGTCGTCACTTGTCGGGTTGCCGTAACCATCGAAAGTTTCCGTTTTAATGCCATAGTTCGCCCAGGTGTGAAGGAGTTCACGTTCCAGTTGGTTCCAGTAAACTACATTCAAGGCATTGTTCGTTGGAACAGTCACAAATGCTTTAAGGCGTCCCGCAGACCCATAGAGGCTTGAAGTGCTCAAGGGATTGAATCCTATCCCTGAAGTGGAGCTGGACACCATCCCGTGAAATGCACTCTTCGTAAACCTCGACGGGAGCAAGTCATTGTTGTATATCTCCAGAATGAAATCGAAATCATCCTTGATCCTCTGGTATATTTCCAGATAGTAGGTGTTATCGGGACCCACCAGGGCATCAAATTCGTCCTGGCTTAAGGTGATGGTAAGAAACCGGGAGTCATTGATCAGGATCGGGTGGGTCTTGGTTGGTGTTACACTAGTCTTCTGACAGGATGAAATCAGAATAATGAGAAAAGACGGCAACAAAAAAATCAATAGTTGTCTCATCAGCTCGTTACCACATTACCTTATTACCTAATACAATTCAAGGTACTCCAAAAAATTGGGAAGTATGATCATTGACAGATACTGGAGCGAGAATAGGAACGCCAATGCCCAAATCCCCCTTGCTTCATAACCAAAACTCCTATCTTAGAATAGAATTCTCAAAACAAAGAAATCCAACTTACAACAACCAATGGGCAGGCGTCCCGTATAGAAGCCAGGTATCAACGATGATCATTGAACATATTGCGATTTGGGCGAAGGACCTTGAGAAGCTCAAGGACTTCTACTGCCGTTACTTCAATGGGAAGGGAGGTGAGAAATACATCAACGAGAAGAAACACTTCCAGAGTTACTTTATCACTTTCGAAAGCGGTTCAAGACTGGAGTTGATGCATCGGCCTGACATCTCTGCCACCTCCAATGACAACTTTGATAAACAACACCTGGGTCTCACACACCTCGCCTTCGGCGTTGCAACTATGAAGGAAGTGGACGACATGGCAATATCGTTGGCCAGAGCAGGCCGCCCAATCCTGAGCGGACCCAGAAAGACCGGCGATGGCTACTATGAGTTCGAAACACTTGATCCCGAGAACAACCGGTTGGAAGTATCCACTTTGTATGTGAACACAAACTGACACAGAACAGATGCTCCCTTTTTCTGCCAGGATATCAATTATTGGAGTCAACCCCTACGTGATACCGCCACAGCGGGTGCTCACTTTCATTTTCAGAGAAGCAGGAGTCAGCAAGGGCGCGATACCGGTCAAAGGCACTTTAGACAGTCATGGTTTTCACCAGACTCTGGTGAAATACAAAGGTAAATGGCGCTTGTACCTCAATACGCCGATGCGAAAAAAGGCAGGATTAAAAGTTGGCGACCGCGCCGCATTCCGACTCGCTTATGATGGCAAGCCCCGCCCCACCCCGATGCACCCTAAATTCAAAGCTGCGTTGAGAAAGAACGCAGAGGCGAAGAAAGTATTTGATGGTCTCAGCCCCTCACGACAGAAAGAGATCAATCGCTATATCAACCATCTCAAAAGTAAGGAGGCTTTGACTCGCAATATCAAGAGAGCAATAGGATTCCTGCAGAGCAGAGACAGGTTTATCGGTAGGGACAAACCTTAACAAAACTTAACACCACGAATTATGAAATCATCTATTACGGCGCTCATGATCATGTTGCTCCTTAGTACTTGCAGTCCTGAAAAAGAACAGACCACAGCGGGGACCTGGTCTGTCATCTGGCAGTACAAGATCAAACCTGAGCACCGCGATGAATTTGAAAGGGAGTATGGCCCGCAGGGAAGTTGGGCCGCTTTGTTCAGCCGCTCCAAAGATTACACTGGATCCTACCTTCATCTCAGCGAAGAGGTCCCGGATTCTTATTTGCTTATTGATACATGGAACAGCAAAACAGCCTATGAAGCATTTAAAAAGACCTTTTCCGCGGAATACGACAGTCTGAGCCGGCAGTTCGAGCCCTTTTACGAAACTGAGGACAGAATAGGTACGTTTACCCGTGTGGAGTAAACAATACAGGGTTTTCTTTCAGGCATACTATCTTTACAGTTGAAATGAATACTTCTCAAGGACGAACGCTCTTATGGAAACTGGTGCAGATTGCTGTGATCGGTTTGTCCTTACTGTCCATCCCTTCATGGGGAGCGTCACCGAAAATTTCACATCGCGAACCCGTTCGAACCGAACTTGCCAGTGATCGCTGGTGCCGAAAGCAATCCGGCATTGCCCTTTCCAGATTTTTAAATTCACCATCCTGGCAGAGTCCGCGTTGCAATCAATCGCTCAGCTATGTTGTCCTGCACTTCGAGACTTCTGCAAGTGTGGCGCTATTCAATAATTCTCAAAACACTTTCCTTTATCAGCGCATCGGATTGAAGTTAGCCTCTGCACATGCACCCCGTCACGGTTTTCTTTTAGGATAAGCCTTTTCCTGCTGCAGGGAGTACCCTGTCTACATTTCATTTCAACAATACTGACGCATCTACACTGCTGCGTCTGCTTATCCACACATTCATGAACAGAGTGAAAAAGGTTCTTCGTATTTTATATCTGGTTGTGCTTCTGATACTTGCTGTATCGGGCATAGCGATAACCGGCGCGTTCCTTCCTGGTCACCGTGAGCGGTACCAAAACAAAGTGGTCACGATGGAAATGGTCGACCGGGAAAAGGAAGAAGACGATGATTAACCCGGCAGAATGAAATCATAACATTATAAGTTTGTGTTCGTTAGTAATCACATGCTAAAACGCACATCCTTACTTCTTGTCCTCCTGGTACCACTTTCTTGCAATGACAGTGTTTCAATGCTGGAAGGGGCATATGCAGGCACTTTTACGGTGCACTATGAATTTATGATACAAAGTGGACCTGTGACCCTGACACTCCAAAGCGGTCGTTACACCTGCTCAGGCGGCGCGGGACACATTCCGGCGGGAGGATCAGGAACTTACACGGTAAGCTCTGGCGTAATCACTTTCAAAGACGAGAATGTGTGGACTGCCGACTTTGACTGGAACCTGATCCTCAACGGACCGTATCAATTCACACTCAATAACGGAAAGCTTACTTTGTCCAAAGGGATAAATGGCATGGGGACATACACATACGAACTTACCAAATAGGAATCATCCATGTCATACCGGATCGCCGCCATTCCCGGCAGCACCAAAGAAGATTCGACTCATTTACGATTACTGAAAGCCATTCAACAGGACTTTCATGATGTAACTTTTGATATCTATACTGGCATCGGTAATCTTCCTCATTTCAATCCAGACCATGATGGCGACACACCGCAAGAAAGCGTCCGGTCCTTCCGTGAAAAACTCCGGTCTGCCGATGGCATCCTGATTTGCACCCCAGAGTATGCCATGGGCGTTCCAGGTACGCTCAAAAATGCTTTGGACTGGACTGTGTCTTCCGCCGAGTTCTACGATAAGCCCGTTGCGCTTATTACTGCCTCTACGGTTGGTGAAAAGGGCCACCGCGCTTTAATGGAAACGCTTCTGATCATGGGCTCCAGAATTTCACCGGATGCCCATGCTGTAATTTCCAGTATCAAGACCAGGGCACCAGGTGGAGTTCCAGATCCTGCCACCCGTGCAATCATGCGCAAAGTTGTGCACTCCCTCATTGAAGAAGTTCAAAAGCAGAAAATTGCAGAGAAGAAACCTGCATAGATTCCTCTTGCTATGGACTTCGTATTTTTGGGCATCTAACCAGAAATTATGTTCCGCAAAACCATCCTTCCTATTCTTGCCGCTGCGGTCTGGATCAGCATTTCCGAATTTGTGCGCAATGAATTCCTGATCAAGTCCTATTGGATTTCGCACTATAAAGACATGGGGTTGACTTTTCCCGCCGATCCTGTCAACGGTGTTGTGTGGGGGATCTGGTCGCTCACCTTTGCCATCGCCATCTATTTCATCAGCCAACAGTTTTCAACACTCCAAACAACTTTTCTCTCCTGGTGGGTCGGCTTCGTGATGATGTGGCTCGTCATTGGCAATATGGGTGTGCTGCCCTATGGTATACTAATGTATGCCGTCCCACTAAGTCTGCTGGAGGCGTGGCTGGCGACGTGGATAATAAGGAAGATGACAAGCGGTTAAAAACGAAGAATGAAGAATGAAGAATGAAGAACGAAGAATGAAGAA
>JBDHXU010000196.1:0-4588 GCA_039810905.1 Cyclobacteriaceae bacterium
CCCTGTAAGGGCGAAGTTATAAGACGACAATTCATTGAATCAATTGAGGCAACCCACACTCCCGAATCATGAATCATCAATTTATCTTAAATTTGCCTTTCCATTTTAACCCCACTTCTGTTATGAAAAGATTGATGTTCCTTTCCCTTGTCATTTTGACCGCCTGCGGACCTTCTGTCAAAGTAGGTTATGACTATGATCGCAGTGCAAACTTCAGCCAATACAAGACATACACCTTTACCAATGACGCCCTAAACTATCCAATCAACGAACTGAACCGTCAGCGTGTTCTGGCTGCCATTGAATCTGAGTTGAATGCCAAAGGTCTATCAAAATCTGACAATGGTGACGTGCTGGTTGACATCAAGCTCACTGCCGAAAGACAGCAGACTGCCACTGCAACCAACACGGGTCCTTACGGCGCCGGATATGGCTATCGCTGGGGAGGAGGATTCTCTACAACTCAAATCAATGTTGAAACCTACATTGAGGGCACACTCTTCATCGATCTTATCGACAATGCCAAGAAGCAATTGGTATGGCAGGGACGCGGCGTCAAAACGCTGGACAAAGATGCTACACCCGAACAGCGCGATCAGCGCATCAAGGAGGCGGTTAACCTGATCATGAAGCAATATCCTCCTGCAGCCAAGAAATAATAGTTTCCCGCTTTGGCACGATTTGTTCTTCTGATCACCGGCATTTGCGTCTCGTTCGCAGTTTCCGGCCAAAAGGATATTTCCTGGGACATCAAGACCGGCGACAAGATTGCCCGACAGGTTGAAAAATCTATCGGACTAGTCACGCTGCCTGAAGCAGAAAAGGCCATTCGGTCAGTAGGTGAGCGCCTGGTCAGTAACCTGGATTCAAATCCATACACCTTCACATTTCAAATCGTAGACCAGTTGGAACCCAATGCCTTCGCGCTCCCGGGAGGGCATGTGTATGTGTCCAGGGGATTGGTTGCGCTTCTCAAAAATGAAGATGAACTTGCGGGAGTACTTGGTCATGAGATTATTCATGTCACACAGCGTCATAGTGCCAAGCAACAAAATAAGGCCATCGTTCCCTCCATCCTCGCTGCACCGGGCGTCTTGCTGGGAAGCACACTGGGGGGAAGTGTGGGTGACAAAGTTGCCGCACCGCTGTTGGGAGCCGGAAGAATCATGATGGCTTCTTATGGACGCAAGCAGGAAACCGAGGCCGACGAATTGGGCATTGCCCTGGCCGCAAGGTCTGGGTATGATCCAAACAAACTGTCTGATATTCTTAACAGGATCGAGCGATGGGTACAGTCTGAAACCGGAAAGACCGCTAAGTTCAGTCTGCTGAATGACCACCCTGTGACTCCTGAAAGGGAAAAGAATATCGCGGAAAGAAGCAAAGCAGTAGAAAAGACTTCCATAAAACCCGTCTACGGTGCCAATGAGTTTCTTATGGCGTTCAATCAATTGCCGCTGGGTACCAATCCATCGCATGGCGTATTCAATGAAAACATTTTTCTTCATCCCACGCTCAATATCTATTGGGAGTTACCCAAAGCATGGAATTACATCAACGAGTCTACCGTGGCCGGCGCAGCTTCCAAAGACAACCAGCTCATGGTCACCATTGCCGGCAAGGACCGGCAATTGGACACGCTGATTGAGAACTTTGTGAACGGATACTATGCCAAGACACGTAAGCAGCCCCTCTCCGACAAGCGACTGGATGTGAATGGCCGCCGCGGCAGTGAAGTAATTCTTCCGGGAAGGCAGGACAACCAGATCCTGTATACTATGTGGTTCAAGAAAGATCACTTCACCTATGTGATCCTGGGGATCGGCACTCCCAATTTGGAACAATCATTCAGGTCCAGTACTCTCACCTTCAGGGACCTGAAAGAAGAAGACCGGGACAACATAAGAATGGATGAAATGGTTACCCTTCGGGCCACCGGTGTCGAAACTTGTGCTCTGCTTGCACAAAAAGCCGGGAACCAGGTTAACGCCGGCTACCTCGCCCTCGTTAATAACATTACAGAGACTCAAACTTTTGTAAAAGGTGAGATCATGAAGACAATTCATCGTCGGAAGTACACGCCAAAGTCATAAACGCTAAATTTGTATTTCAAAATATACAGTCATGAAAAACATACCCTTACTCGCACTTATTATAATACTGGTTGTTATCATTGGCCCTGTCTACGGACAGAAGAACATTTACACCACCACCGGCGGTGAATGGATTTTCTCGGAAGCAAGCGCTACGCTTGTAGGATCCGAAGCAAATTCAATACTTCGCTTCTCCCCTGTCTTCAACTTTCAAAGCCAGGTCCATCGCGATTTCAATGATCACATGGGGCTGATGACCGGCATTGCATTGCGCAACGTCGGCTTTATTGTGGATGATCCCAACAATGCCAATACGCGGTACAAGGTCAGGAGCTATAACATCGGCATTCCCATCGGGCTCAAGTTTGGCAAGATGGACGGCCGGTACTTTTTTGGAGGATATGAGCTCGAAATCCCCATCAACTACAAGCAAAAGACTTTCGTAGATGAAAAGAAGACCGATAAGTTCGATGTGTGGTTTTCCTCCCGACAGCCCTCCATCTACAACACGGTGTTTGTGGGTATAGGCCTTCCTGAAGGCATGCAGATCAAGTTCAAGTACTATCTTGACAATTGGTTTAACCAGAGCTACAAGGACAGCAATGGTAATGCCATATATGCAAACACGAAGGTCAATGTGTTCTACGTCTCACTCACTTTCCAGATCCTGAAAGGAACAAGCTTCTATTACAAGCATAAGGAATAGCGTCAGAAATCCCTGCCAAGCGTAACGAGGACAAATGCGCTGCCGGTACCCAGGTCAAAGCCATAGGTAGTGAGTTGCCATTTCTTTAGCTGAAAGCCTATAAGGGGCGCTTTCTGTAATTCAAGTTCCGACCGGTAAAGGCGGGTACGCTGAATGGACATGCCGAACCATAGCCACTCCTTAAGGTTATAGGTTATGTCTGTCCAGTTATAATAGAAGCTGGCATTCTTGTCGCCGGTATCAAGCAGGTACTCGGTCTCGCTGTAGATCTCAAATTTCCTGTAGTTGAAGTCGAACTCAAATCCCGGGGCAATTCCCTGGGTATTGCCCAGCACAATGCCTACCATAGGTGTGAAGGCAAAATCCACTTTTTTGGTCCAGTGAAAATTGTACCCGGCCCAGGCCGAAAGCGTTCTGAGGTCTTCATAGTTATACCTTGCCTCAAGGTGAAGTTTATTGTGATTGGCGGTGACCACAGGATCAAGGATGTAGTTACCGGGTATAAAATAGTTGTTTGCCTCCAGCCCGATTTCCCAACGGGTGCTGTCAGCGCCCTGGGAAAAAGCATTGATGGCAGTGCATGACATCATGCTGAACAGAATAAATGATCGCAATCTCATCCGCCGAGTGACATCGTGATGGAAACCAGGATCACTCCTATGAGTGTGTAGATCAGGCCGGTGAGCCAGGGCCTGAATCCTCCATAATGCGCCAGTCTGAAGCCTCCGATGAACAGCAAGACCAACGTTATGCCATTTGATATCCTAAGGGCCAGCAGCATGTCCTCCATGAAAATGAAAGGCAGAGCCACCGGCAATGTGCTGACAAATACTATAAAGAATATTTGAATTGCAGCAAGGAAGTCACCTGCCGATAGCAGACCAGTTCTCGACGGCAGCGGAATCACCTTCAACTCATTACGCATCCTTCTCAGTTCTTCAGCATTCAGGATGCGTCCCACCGCAGGAGGAAGTTCATCACGGAGGATCTGGTCAGCTTCCTCATCATTACTGCTCTTCAATGTAAGCAGCATCTTACGGACATGTCCCCGCTCTAAGAGCACATTCATCAGGTACATGATCCCGTCCACGATGCCCCAGGCAACATTGCAACCCAGAGCGGCCCATAGCAACTTGTGCACCTCATCGCGACCTTCGGACGAGGCACTGATGGCGCCGGTGAAGGTCAGCACCATGATCAGACCAAAGAGAATTTCAGAAATTCTGTCAATGGGGCTAAGGGCAGACGAATCCCTGACTATGTTCTTCCAGAAGTCTGCACCGCGATCGTTGCTCTTCATGCCGGGGTGGATTGAATACTCTTATAGGCCTTCGTAAGCGCAATAGGTGACACCAGAACCGTGATCAAAATAACAATTACAGTGGCGGTATAAAATTTGGCGTCGATGATGCCTATGGACTTGCCGATGTTTGCAAAAATGAGGACCACCTCACCCCGTGGGACCATTCCCCATCCGACGGCCATCTTCGAGAAGGATGATGGCAGGAAAATACCTGCAAGCAGTTTACCTCCTATGGCAGCTGCGGACAGAAGCAAACCGGTCAGGACCACATTTACATCTGTAAACAAGGTAATGTCAACCTGCATGCCCATCAGCACAAAGAACACAGGCACGAACACTCCCTCAAGAGGAGAAACAAGGGAAATAATGGTAATCTTCTCCTTCATCTCGCTTTTAAACATTTCATCGGTAATCATCAGACCTGCAAAGTAGGCTCCGATGATCATTGCCAGCCCCATCATGTCCGCCAGGTAGCACAGCATGAGC
>JBDHXU010000197.1:0-4542 GCA_039810905.1 Cyclobacteriaceae bacterium
GTGCAGAAGCGCTCGTCAACACCATGGATGCGCATGGCGCGCCATTTGTAATGATCGCCTTCCAGCCAGAGCGCAGTAAGGTTTTCAAACTTCCGGTTCTCAGCAATGTCTTTGGGGGAGAGATGATTGTGATAGTCGATGATGGGACAGGATGCAGCAATCAGGTGATAAAGGCGTTCTGCTGTTTCTCCCTGCAATAGAAAGCTGTCGTCGAGAAAACTCTTCTTCTTGCTCACCCGATGTATTATTTGATTTCCCTGATCTTGATGCTTCGGAAAGAAACGGCATCCCCATGATCCTGGAGGAGGATGTGACCTTTCTCTGCCATCCCGAAACCATCATAGTTGCTGTACTTGCTACGCGCTACCAAGGCCATATATATAGGTGTGCCACGCTGGTACTCCACCACCTTTCGGCCATTCAGCCAGTGCTCAATCCGGTTATCGGGATAGACCACGATCCTGCCCTCATTCCATTCCCTGGGGAGGTCGGAGATCTTGATTGAAGGAATGAGATCGTAAAGGGATGCCAAAGTCCGGTTGCCCACCACACCCATTTTTGCATCGGGATGGCGTGAGTCATCCAGTATCTGGTACTCCAACCCAATAGCCGAGCCGGTCGAAAGATATTTCTCATCCACAAAATATTTGACCCCGCTGTTGGCCCCTTCCGTGAACTTGAAATCAAACACCAGTTCGAATGCTCCGAACTTCTCCGTAGTAATGATATCTCCACCATTCTGTGACTCTTTGCCTCCTGAAGGAATCACCGAGAGTACACCGTCCTTCATCTCCCAGCCTTTGTCCGGGAACTTATCTTTGAACGCTCCGCGCCAGCCCGAAGACGTCTTGCCGTCCCACAGAAGTCTGAACCCTAGACGTTCTTCCGCAGGCGACAAATAATTGGGTACTTCGTTCACAACTCTGATGTCGTTTGCGGGTGAAGCTTGCAGACCTTCTGTCTGGATGCGGATATTTTTCCAGAAGGTCCTTTTCCCCACGTCCTCTGGCTTGTAAATGGCATGCACCTGCAAGCCGATAAATCCGGTAAGGCTTGTATCATCGATAAGCAAGGCCACTGGTACATTGTTCACCCAGGTGCGGATGCTGGTGCCGATGCACTCAATCCGGTAGGTGTTCCAATCACCCCAGTGGTAGGCTGTCTTGGCAACCGGATTAAGGTCGACAGGATAAAGCCAGCCACGCCGGCTCTCGTCGTAAATGCCGCCCGACCAGCCTCGCTCCTTCCGGTGATCCACTTCCATCTGATATCCAAATACGCGGCCGTCTTCCTTCTTCTGTGCGCTGCGGAACTGTATCCCCGAATTGACACCTTCGTCAATTTTGACATCAAGTTCGAGAATGAAATCGCCGTATGTCTTTTCAGTAACCAGGAAAGAATTAGGTGAATCCTTGACATTCACACCCACAATCATTCCGTCTTTGACTTCGTAATGGGCGCCTCCGTTCACCTGCTTCCAGCCCGACAAGTCCTTGCCGTTGAACAGCGATACCCATTTTTCTCCCGGACCTGCGACTGATGCAGTGACACATGCGAGACAAATCGCAAGTGCAATGGTGGTTTTCCTCCGATTCATAATTTCATTTCCCATCCCTTTTCATATTCACGGGACCATAGGGCAGTGGCCGATGCGTCATCTTTGATATGCCCGTTGACCGGATTGCAGTTCAGCACATGATTCGTGCGGCATGCGATGTTGCCAAGCTGAGGCAGCAGGGTCGATTTGAAGCCTTCGCTAATAGGGGAGTTCAGTTTTGTTTTCCCGCGAACAGCATCAACAAAGTTTTGCAGATGGAGGCTATCCAGTTTTTCCCCCATGCCCATGGTATTTGTTGCATCTGCTTTCTGGACGGTGGTATTTACTTCTTTGGTGAGTTTGTTCCCCAGGTCATATACTTTATAATCATCACCGCCTGGGATCACCATCGTCCCCTTCTCGCCGTAAAAGATCACGCCCCTTCCGCTCCTGAATTCATCATAATCGTTGCAGCTTCTTCCTTCCCAGGTCATGGAAGTGCGGTTGGCAAATTCAAATGTGATGGTCTGCGTATCCGGCGTTTCCCAATCATCCTGGAAGGCATAACGGCCTCCTGCTGAAACGACTTTGGTGGGAAATTCTACGCCTAATCCCCAACGCATGACATCAATCTCATGCGTTCCGTTATTGAGCGCCTCGCCTGTGCCCCAGTTCCAGAACCAGTGCCAGTTGTAATGGATTAGATTATCCTTATAAGGTCGGCGTGGTGCGGGACCCTGCCATAATTCATAGTCGAGGTGGGTAGGAACCGGCACGACCTTTCCTGTTCCGATGCTTTTCCTCGCATTGGCATACCAGCCCCTTGCAAAATATACTCTTCCGATGATGCCTTCATGCAAGGACTGCATGGCTTCCATCACGCGAGGAAAAGAACGGCGCTGATTTCCCATCTGGATGAGCTTGTTGTATTTTTCGGCTGCAGCAACAAGCATTTCACCTTCAGCCGGATTGTGAGAGCAAGGCTTCTCCACATACACATGCTTGCCGGCTTTCACAGCCATGAGCGCGGCGGGTGCATGCCAGTGGTCAGGTGCGGCAATAGCAACAGCATCGAGATCTTTTGCCTCCACCAACTTCCTTACATCCTTTTCGGCTTTAGGCTTTTTGCCACTGAGCTTTTCTATTTCGGCAACGGTCCTGTCGATCACCTTCTGATCCACGTCGCAGATGTAGCCAATCTCAACGTCTTTCAGCTGTGAAAACAGGCGGGCCAGGTAAGCTCCCCTGCTGTTCGTGCCCACTATTCCGATCACTACTTTCTCACCGGCATTATGACTTTTGCCGAGGAGCGACGGGGCCACCACGAGTCCGAGGCCTGCCAGCGTACTTTTCTTCAGGAATTCTCTGCGATGGTTGGTCATAACCTTATTGCTTAGATGGTATAAGTTGGCAACAAATTCTTAGGAATCATAGAAACGGCTGCTGGGTTTTGGCTATTGGCTTCTGGCTTCGTCAACCAATTTTAGCTGCTGGCTGCTGGCCATTGGCTTCTGGCTAGTCACCATGTCGTCTTTGTCTGTCAATCGACGGTCACATTTCTACTATGTGAATCAGTTCTGAGTTAGGCTTCAATATTCAAAATTCAGTTTTCATCTTTTCCCTCCTTCGCTAAAGCTCCATCCTCCGTTCGCCAGAGGCGGACTTCGGCGGGCAAGTCGGCGGGCGCAGCGCTCTTCACTCTTCGTTCTTCATTCTTCGTTCTTCATTCTTCGTTCTTCATTCTTCGTTCTTCATTCTTCGTTCTTCATTCTTCGTTCTTCATTCTAATTAGTCCATACTCCAGCCCTCTCAACTCCGCCAGCCCTCTCATGCGGCCTATGCCAGAGTAGCCGGGATTGGTTTTCTTGTTGAGGTCATCCATCATCTGGTGGCCATGATCAGGGCGCATGGGGATGGAGACTTTTCTTTGCTGCTGAAGTGCGACAATTTCTTTGATGACTGCGAACATGTCCACATCGCCATCCAGGTGGTTGTCTTCGAAGAAATCACCATGCTCATTTCGCCGCGTGCTGCGGAGATGGATGAAGTTGATGCGGTCGGCAAACCTTCTTGCCATGGCCGGCAGGTCGTTGTCGGCCCGGACGCCAAATGACCCTGTACAGAAGCACAGACCATTGTGGAGTGACGGCACCGAGGTGAAGAGTGCATTTATGTCTTCGGCCGTTCCCACCACCCTGGGCAGACCCAAAATAGAGTAGGGCGGATCATCAGGATGAATAACCATGTTGATACCGGTTTCATCAGCGATGGGAATGATGCGGCTCAGAAAATAGATAAGGTGTTGTCTGAGTTTCGCTGAATCGATGCCCTGGTAGCGGTCAAGCGCAGACTGAAACTGCGCAAGGGAGAAACTTTCTTCACTGCCCGGCAGACCTGCGATGATGTTTTGCTGAAGGGTAAGTTTCTCGGCATCCGTCATACCTCGGAATCTTTCCTCCGCACGTTTCCATTCTTCAGGAGTATAATCTTTCTCTGCTCCGTTCCGTCTCAGCAGGAACCCGTCAAAGACAATGAGGGCTGTCTTTTCAAAACGCAGCGCCCTTGATCCATCAGGTAATTCATAGGAGAGATCCGTGCGGGTCCAATCCAGCACGGGCATGAAATTATAAGTAATGGTTTTGATGCCGCACCCTGCCAGGTTTCGCATGGACTGTATATAGTGATCGATCAGGGTTTCGAAGCCCGCAGTCTGGGTCTTGATATGTTCATGAACCGGAAGGCTCTCTACCACCGACCACTCGAGACCAGCTTCTTCAATCTGCTGCTTTCTTTTTTTGATTTCGTCGACAGGCCATACTTCTCCGTTTGCAATATGATGCAGGGCGGTTACCACACCAGCGCACCCAGCCTGGCGGATGTCGCTGAGTTTGACGGGGTCTGAAGGTCCAAACCATCGCATGGTTTGCTTCATAGAATAAGGAGACATTCCGGCCGTCATGGAGTGCAAGGTATCTAATTAGCAAACGCTGCGCCATGACAAAAGG
>JBDHXU010000198.1:0-4518 GCA_039810905.1 Cyclobacteriaceae bacterium
CTGCTTTCATCAAAGATAAACTCAACGGTCCCGGCGTTGTAATACCCACAGCTCTTTGCAACATTGATGGCAGCCTGGCCCATGGCTTCCCTCAGCTCAGTTGTGAGCACCGCCGACGGTGCTTCCTCGACCACCTTTTGGTGACGTCGCTGGATGGAGCACTCCCGTTCGAAGAGATGAACAACGTTGCCATGCTGATCGCCAAATATCTGGAACTCGATATGACGGGGGCGTGACACATACTTTTCAATAAATACCGATCCATCTCCAAATGCAGATGTGGCTTCACTAACGGCGCGCTCCATTTGCTCTTCAAATTCCTCTTCCTTGTTTACTATGCGCATGCCTTTGCCTCCACCACCGGCGCTGGCTTTGATCAGTACCGGGTATCCGATTTCCCTGGAGAGCTTCTTTGCCTTGGCAATGTCATCAATGGGTTCTGAGGTGCCGGGTACGAGGGGTACGTTGAACTTGGCGGCTGCATTCTTTGCAGCCAGTTTGCTCCCCATGACTTCAATCGCTTCCGGTGGAGGCCCGATGAAAATGAGTCCTGCAGCAATTACTGCTCTTGCGAAATCCTCATTCTCCGAGAGGAAACCGTAGCCCGGATGAATGGCATCAGCGCCAGTCTTCTTTGCTGCCTCGATGATCACATCCATCCGCAGGTAGGACTCCGATGAAGGGGGAGGACCGATGCACACAGCTTCATCGGCAAACCTTACGTGAAGGGATTGACGGTCGGCTTCACTGTACACGGCCACCGTCCGGATACCCATCTCGCGTACACTTCGCATAACGCGCAACGCAATTTCACCGCGATTGGCAACAAGTATTTTCTGGATTTTTCCCATTTAATTGTTTTTCATTCCGGGAGTTTGTCAGCAGGACTTCCTGCCCTCTTGACCGGCAAAGCAGGGGCACAAAATGTGTGAAAATATCATCTTCCCCAAAAAAGTATTTTAAGTCCTTACTGCACATGGCTCAGTTGACTACCTCATACTTGGGTACCTTTCATTTTTTCTGTATTTTTGCGGGAAAATTAAGCCCAAAACGCATTTTCAACGATGGTAGACTTATTTTCTAAGCTCAAAATGGAGGCCGGTCCTCTGGCCAAGTATTCACACCTCCCGGACGATTATTTCTTCTTCCCCAAACTCGAGGGCGAGATTGGACCCCGGATGAAGTTTAATGGTCGCGAAGTGCTGAACTGGAGTTTGAACAACTACCTCGGTTTGGCCAATCACCCTGAAGTGCGCAAGGCCGACGCGGATGCAACGGCGAAATACGGACTGGCCAGCCCCATGGGTGCCCGCATGATGTCTGGTAATTCCGTACTGCACCTTGAGTTTGAAAGGCAATTGGCGGAGTTCGTGAAGAAGGAAGACGCCATGCTGCTCAACTTCGGCTACCAGGGCGTACTCAGCATCATAGACGCACTGGTCGACCGGAAGGATGTGATCGTTTATGACGCAGAATCCCACGCTTGCATCATTGACGGCGTTCGTCTTCATATGGGCAAACGTTTCGTCTACCCTCATAACAACATGGAGAACCTGGAGAAACAGCTTCAGCGTGCTACCAGGATTGCGGATGAGACGGGAGGCGGCATTCTTGTTATTACAGAAGGAGTATTCGGCATGTCGGGCGACATGGGCGACCTTAAAGGAATCGTTGAGCTGAAGAAGAAGTATAATTTCAGACTGTTTGTGGACGATGCCCACGGTTTTGGCACCATGGGAAAGACAGGGGCTGGGGCAGGCGAGGAGCAGGGCGTGCAAGATCAGGTTGACCTTTACTTCTCCACATTTGCCAAATCGATGGCAAGCATCGGTGCGTTTGTTGCAGGTCCGAAAAACATTCTTAAGTATCTCCGCTACAGCACACGCTCACAGATCTTTGCAAAGAGTCTTCCCTTCCCGCTGGTGATCGGGGGTATGAAGCGCCTCGAATTGTTGAAGACACGCCCGGAACTGAAGGACAACCTCTGGAAGATTGTGCGTGCCATCCAGGACGGCCTGGCCGACAGGGGTTTCTACCTCGGGCCTACCAAGTCACCGGTTACACCGGTGCTCTTTAAAGGCGGCGTGGGCGAGGCCGCCAATATGGCGATGGACCTCCGGGAGAACTTCCATATTTTCTGCTCTGTAGTCATCTATCCTGTTGTGCCAAAGGATGTTATTATGTTCAGAATTATCCCGACAGCAGCACACTCAATGGCTGATGTGGAGGAGACTTTGACGGCATTTTCGGAGCTGAAACACAAGCTGGACGAAGGCTTTTACAGGAAGGAAGAACTGGTCTCTGTAACGAAGGGAATGTAAAAAATATCGTTTTTTACTTGTTTTCAAGGCTTTTTACATAACTTAGCATAACATAAATCCCTTGTTTTAACCTAAAACTAATAGCAATGAAAAAATTCGAAGAACTGAAGAATCTGATTGCCTCGATTGAAGTGGACGCCGATAAATTCTACAATAAGGGCAACAGTGCTGCCGGCACCCGTGTACGTAAAGGCATGCAAGACCTGAAAAACCTTGCTCAGGCCATCCGCGCGGAAGTTCAAGAACTCAAGAATAAGGAAAATTAATAGTCCTTAGGACAAAGAGAGGGACGCGGTTACCGTTGTCCCTTTTTTGTTTCCTTGCTGATTGACGCAATGCGCGCCTTCAGGCGGTCTGAGGCCTGCACCAGCGGCAGACGGACATCGGGGCCGCATATACTCATTTGGGACAGCAATTCTTTTACTCCCACCGGATTCCCCTCCTCATACATCGGTCCATTGATGTCAATGATCTTGAAGAGTTCCTTTCGTGCCGCTGCATAGTTTCCTGCAGCGGCAGCAGCAGTCATCCTCCTGAATACCGTCGGATAAGCATTGGCCAGAACACTGATCACACCAACGCCACCGAGTGCATAAATGGGTACAGTCAGTAGGTCATCTCCAGATATAAGCATGAAGTCGGACGGCTTGTCCCGCGCAATCTTCATGCACTGCTCCAGGTTTCCGGATGCTTCTTTCACACCGATGATATTTCTATGCTGTGCCAATTGAATTATGGTATCGGCGGATAGATTAGAAGAAGTTCTTCCGGGAACATTGTATAGGATGACAGGCACCGGGCAAGCCTCTGCAACAAGGGAAAAGTGCTGGATAATTCCCTCTTGCGAAGGCTTGTTATAATACGGGCTTACAGACAACACCGCCGTAATACCATCAAATTGGCTTTTGGCGATTTCATCCAGCACACTGGATGTATTGTTTCCGCCAATGCCGTAAACCACCGGAAGGCGGGCAGGGTTGTTCTTCAGCACAAAGTTGAGTACTCCGTGCTTCTCTTCCTTCGTCATGGTAGCAGATTCGCCAGTAGTGCCCATCACGACGAAGTAGTCAACGCCTTTAGCCGTATGCTTCAGAACCTTCTTAAGGCCAGGGTAATCAATTTTCCCAAAGGAGTCGAGGGGCGTCACGAGGGCTACGCCGGTCCCGTGCAATTTTTTCATGCTACTTCAGTTGTTTGGTGTATTTGTACATGTTTTCCATCAGCCCCTTCAGCGTACCGTCGGTCTGGATCATGAACTCGAAGAATGGCTCGTTCCCCTCCTGGTATCGTCCAACCCTGCAATGAGCCTTGCTTCCGGCGAGCAGGTTGAGAATGAGGGGATTGTGCTCACTGTCGATGTAGAAAACATAGTCAAAAGGCGTTTCTGCAAATTTCTGAGCCTGTGCATTCACAATCTTGCCCCAGAAGTTCAGATCCTGAACGGTAAAGAAGTCGAAGAGGAATTCATAATTCTCTTTCTTCTTGGGAAGGAATTCAAGCACCTGTACCTGCTTGCCGTCGTTCTCCAGGAGTTTAACCAGCTCCTTGATGTCGTCGTGCTTTTGCCTGTCTTCCACGCTGAAGATGATCCCTATGGTGTGAGTTTTCTTGTATGGAGTGGAGGCATGCAGGTTACCGTTCTTGCGCAACGCTGACTGTGTCCTCCAATTCAAAAATTTCATTCTCACAGGGATGCCTTTTGAGTCGGCTAAATTAGACAATTAGATATTTGTAGATGTGCTGATTTGTTGATTTGTTGATTGGTTGTTTTGGTGATTTATGCTGGGGAAAAGTCTACCAGATTACAGAGTTAATCAACCCTGGCAGGGATGAAACTATTATTGGGGGACATCCCTGTCGTCGAAAGGCCAGAAGCGGGCTAATTGGCCAAATGTGCCTCGCTTCATGATTGGTGAAGACTCCCCGGCTTTGTCGAACCCACCGAATACAGTCCACTTTTCCACACGTGTCTTCCACACTTCACTCAGTCATTCCTCAGTCACCGTTCAGTCATTTCTTAGTCCTTGTTTAGCCTTACTATAGACCTTGCCTATAGCCACTATAGACCCTGCCTATAGCCACTATAGACCCTGCCTATAGTCACTATAGACCTTGCCTATACTCACCATAGTCGTTGTCCAGTCTTATCCAGTGGGTGTCCAGTCTTATCCAGTGGGTGTCCAGTCTTATCCAGTGG
>JBDHXU010000199.1:0-4301 GCA_039810905.1 Cyclobacteriaceae bacterium
ACTGCGGATGAAACAGTATGAGAGTTGCCAATCTGATCCTTGTAGCATTCCGGTCTCTTGCACGCAACAAGATGAGAACCTTCCTGACCATGCTGGGGATCATCATAGGTGTAGGGTCAGTGATCGCCATGCTCGCCATCGGTGAAGGTTCGAGAGTGAATATCCAGAACTCCATTGCCAGCCTGGGCACCAATTCCATTATGATCTTTCCAGGCGCTATCACACACGGTGGAGTGAGAATGGAAGCAGGATCCGTCCAAAGCCTGACCAAGGAGGATGCGCAGGCCATAGCCCAACAGTGCGATCTGATTAATTACGTCTCGCCTGTCGTCACCAAAGGCGCGCAGGTGATTGCCTCCAATCAGAACTGGCGTACACTGTGCATCGGCATTTACAACGACTACTTCAATATTCGCGGTCTTAATCTTTCCAATGGCCGGCTCTTCTCAGCATCCGAGCACAGATCAGCTGCCAAAGTCTGCATCATAGGGCTCACAGTGTCCAACAACCTGTTTGGTGAAGGTCATGACCCGGTGGGAGAATACATGAGGATCAACACCATCCCCTTCCGCATCATCGGCCTGATGGAAAAGAAAGGCCAGAACACCTTTGGGCAAGACCAGGACGATGTCATCATCGCGCCATTCCTTACGGTACAGAAGAGAATGTTGTCTACTACCAATGTGAACCAGATTCTGGCTTCCAGCCGTACTGCCGGAGCCATGGATGATGCCACCGACGAAATCATTCAGTTGATCCGGTCAAGGCACCACCTTAAGGATACTGACGAGGATGATTTCACCGTGAGAACCCAGGCAGACATCAGCAACATCTTTGGTTCGGTGTCGAAAGTCCTTACTATACTCCTGGCCAGCATTGCCAGCATTGCGCTGCTGGTGGGTGGAATTGGCATTATGAATATCATGCTTGTCTCTGTAACCGAAAGGACCCGGGAGATAGGCATTCGAATGGCTGTCGGCGCCAAAGGCAGGGATGTGCTGATTCAGTTTATGATTGAATCGATCTTCATCAGCTTCCTGGGTGGCGTTCTGGGAATTGGATTCGGGGTAACTGCCTCCAGCATGGTGGCCCGCTTTGGCGGATGGCCGGTATTTATCACCCCATTTTCTGTAATCCTCTCATTTGTTTTTTCAACAGCAGTGGGTCTGTTCTTCGGGTGGTATCCGGCTCAAAAGGCAGCCAGTCTTAATCCGATTGAGGCATTGAGGTACGAATAATCGATTCCTGATTGTCTATTGTCAATTGTCGATTTTAGCATTCTCAGGCACAACAGGTTAGTCTTCACAGACCATCTTTGTGTATCAATAATTCCAAATGCGAATTAAGGTTAGCCCCAAGCGGGAATTAGAGAATAACCCGCAGCTGAACCCGAATGTCAGTCGACAAACTGACAGGGGGCTAATCCACTAAAACTCGACAATATATCACCCAAAATACCGTATTTCAGCACTTTATTTGATGCTGAGTGCACACGTTGTCGGCAACGAATTCGCAAACGGTTGTTAGGCAAACTGCATATTCTGCAAAATATTCTCTTTAAAATTTCATAATAGTAAAATAACCAACTATTTTTTGCGTGATATACCTATTCCACAACCAAACTCTTAAACCCAACCTATGAAAATTACCTACAAATGCCTCAAGTGGACGGCATTTCTGCTCGTGTGGTTGTGTACCAACCACGCAGCACTAGCCCAGGAGCGAAAGGTTTCTGGCTCAGTGAAAGATGAGCAGGGAGGCAGTCTCCCGGGTGTGAACGTAATCATCAAGGGTACGCCAAACGGCACGGTTACGGACGAATCGGGGAACTTCTCCCTGAATGTACCTGGCCCTGAATCAGTTCTGGTGTTCTCCTTTATTGGTTACACCACACAGGAAGTATCGGTCGGCGCACAGGCCGTAATCAGCGTTTCTATGTCTCCTGACGTAAAAACGCTGACGGAAGTCGTCGTAACTGGTTATGCTTCCCAGGAAAAGAAGGACATCACAGGGTCAGTGGGTGTCGTGAAAGCCAAGGAATTGGCCCAGATCCCCGCCCCTAACGCTGAAACACTGCTCCAGGGCCGTGTGGCAGGTGTGAACGTCCTCCAGTCTGGACAGCCAGGGGCCGCCGCATCTGTTACCATCCGCGGATTCTCCAGTTTCGGTAACAACTCGCCACTCTATATTATAGACGGCGTGCCTACACTGGATATCACAACGCTGAACCCGCAGGACATTGAAAGTATGAACGTCCTGAAGGACGCTGGTGCAGCATCGATCTACGGTTCCCGTGCCAGCAATGGTGTGATCATTGTCACTACCAAGAAAGGCAAAGCCGGCAAGATCAAAGTTACTTATGACATGAGTGTGGGTACTCAGTCTGCAGGCGCAGGTTTCAAGAATCTGCTCAACAGCCAGGAGATGGCCAACCTCGAGTGGCTCTCCAATAAGAATTCGGGCCTGCCCAACAACTCGGCACAATATGGAACCGGGGCAACCCCTGTATTGCCCGACTACATTCTTCCTTCAGGCAAATTCGAAGGCGACCCGGCCGTTGATCCCAAACTCTATAACATTGACTTTTCAAAGGGCAACATCTATCAGATAGTAAAAGCCAACAAGTCAGGTACAGATTGGTACAAGGAAATGACCCGCAATGCTCTCATCCAGCAGCACAACGTTACACTGTCGGGTGGTGGAGAGAGTTCAAGGGTGATGGTTGGGTTCAACTATTTCGATCAGGAGGGTATCGTGCCCTCAACTTACCTGAAGCGCTATACCGTTCGTGCCAACACTGAATTCACCATTAAGAAGGTGGTACGTATCGGTGAAAACTTCCAGGCTTCTTACAGAGGATCCAACTCTATCAGCAACCTGGATGAAGGTAACGTAATCTCCCAGTCATACAGGATCCAGCCTATCGTTCCTGTATATGATATTTTTGGAGGATGGGGCGGTACTAAAGGTGCCAACCTGGGTAACGGAAGCAACCCCGTTGCTACCCAGGCCCGTGCCGCCGCTAACCAGAACTTCGATGTGAGAAGCTTTGGTAACGTCTACCTGGAAGCTGACTTCCTGAAGAACTTCACCTTCCGCACCAGTTTCGGAGGTTCCTTCCAGAATGGATACTATAATACATATACCTATCGGACCTACGAAAACGCCGAGAACAATGGTGCCAACGGTTTCTCTGAGAACGCCTACTACAATGCGGACTGGACCTGGACCAACACGGTTACCTACAAGAAGTCTTTCGGCGATCATAACATTACTGCCGTTGCAGGTACAGAAGCTGTGAAGACGGGCATCGGCCGTGCCATTGGCGGCAGCCGCATCGACTTCTTCTCCGACGATCCCAATTTCCGCGCCCTGAATAATGGTGCGAGCGGTCAGAAGAATTACGGGACTTACAATACACCTTCTACACTGTATTCATTGCTGGGTCGTGTAGACTATGCGTTTGCCAACAAGTATTTATTCAGCGCCACAGTAAGAAGAGATGGTTCTTCAAAGTTTGAGAACCAGTACGGTGTGTTCCCATCATTTACTGCTGCATGGAGGCTTTCACAAGAGAGCTTTATGCAAGGTATTGATGCGATCAACGACTTGAAGATTCGCGCCGGCTACGGTACGATGGGTGGCCAGATCAATGTAGGCCCGCTGAACCAGTTCAACCTGTATGGTGGTGGAGTAGATAACTCCTACTATGATTTAGCTGGAACCAGCAACACGCCTGCCCAGGGCTTGTGGCTGAATACTATCGGAAATCCAGGTGCACAATGGGAGGTCAACAAGACCACCAACGTGGGTATCGATGCTTCCCTCTTTAACAACAGACTGGAAGTGATCTTCGACTGGTATCAGAAGGACACCGACAAACTGCTCTACAACGTGCAGCTTCCCGCTGCCAAAGGTGCAGGTACCGCTCCTTACCAGAACGTAGCTTCCATGAGAAACAGAGGTGTTGACCTGCAGATCATCTACAAGGGCATCATCTCTGACTGGAGATACGAAGCCAATCTTACCTTCACGCATTATGCAAACCAGATCACTGCGGTTGCACCTGGTGTGAAGTTCTTTGACTCCGATGGCGGTGAGGAAAACCGTATCGGTGGTCGCTTTGTAAGAAACGAAGTGGGCTATCCGCTCTCTTCTTTCTACGGCTACAAGGTTGTAGGTCTCTTCCAGAACGCAGGCGATGTGAGCGGCTCCCCTGCCCAGGATGGTGCAGCTCCCGGCCGCTTCAAGTATGCTGACATCAACGGCGATGGCAAGATCACACCGGATGACAGAACCCA
>JBDHXU010000200.1:0-4299 GCA_039810905.1 Cyclobacteriaceae bacterium
GGCGTGCCATTGACAATTTGGTCCAGTTCGTTGAGGAGGTCTATCAGCGGACCGGCATCCGGGTCACCGTCAAAATATCTTACTCCATAAACAGCCAGGTTGCTCTCTTCTGGCAGGTCTGCCTGGCCAGCAATGATGGTGTCGATGTTAGGCAGCAGCACAAACTGTATCCACTGCTCATACGTCATGGTTTTGCTTCCGAAGGCTCCCATATCCCTGAAAGCCTCTTCAGGGAGTGGTTGATCACGCCAACGGCCCAATCGCTTAAGCTCCACCCTTATCCGGGCGGCAGCAGCCGCAACCTTTTCATATCGTATCGGTGCTTCAGCCATGCGGACGGGAATAGCAAATCATTCTCCAACTTCCTAAATTGTTCACTCCGGATCAAATCACTTAACCATCAAATGACTCGTTCCACCCCTGATCAGTTGTTCCGCGAAGGGTTGATTACAGAAGATCAATACAAGCGGATTGAGCTGATTACATCCGGCAAACTGGTCTCCGTGCATTATGATCTGCGCAGTCTGCTCTACCTGGGTGTCATGCTTTTCACTACCGGCGTTGGCATCCTGGTTTATGAAAACATCGGGGAAGTCGGCCATCTCGTGGTCATCGGCCTGCTCATCGCGCTCACGATTGGCTGCTTCTATTATGCATTCACACATTCTGTCCCGTACCAAAACGGGGTCGTCAAACCGCCCACGGCCTGGTATGATTATGTTGTGCTGCTGGGCAGTCTTTTATTCATCTCTGTTCAGGGTTATCTGCAATACCGTTATGATTTGTTTTCAGGGCATCTTGAACTGGGAACGCTGGTCAATGCCATTGTCTTTTTCTATGTGGGTTACCGGTTTGATCACGCAGGCGTTATTGCGTTAGGGATAACGGCACTCGCTTCCTTCTTTAGCATCTCCGTCACACCGCAGAAATGGTACACCGGCGATATTAGCGCGGAGGCCGGCCTCCACAACATCGCCATCATTTTCGGCGCTGCCCTGAGCGCCACCGCTTCTTTCCTTGATCACAAAGACATCAAGAGGCACTTCACATTCACCTATCAGAATTTCAGCTTCCTTATCTTTTTTTGCGGCGCTATCGCAGGATTGTTTGTGAAGGAGGAAATCTACGGACTTTACTTGTTGGTGATCTATGCGGGATGCTTCCGGGCATGGATTGAAGCGAGAAGAAATAAATCATTCCTGTTCGTTCTTTATGCCTTCATCGCAGCATACATCGGCACCACCTATCTGCTGGCAGATACCATTCTCCGCGAAGCCTCCGAAATGTGGTTCCTCTACTTCCTGCTCTCCAGCGGTGGATTTGTGTGGTTCATTCTCTCCTACCGAAAACTCTTCAAAAGGGAATGAGATCAGCATTTAACGAGGACCATCTTAGCCGGCTCTTGCTGCTCAAAGAGGTAAAGCAGTGGTACAAGCATCACATGATCACCAGCGAACAGTGGGGCCGCATCCGGGAGCAATATGCGTCTCCTCTTTACCATCCGAATTTCGCCATCAGGCTACTGCTGATCCTCGCCACCTTCCTTGCCTTGTGGGGTGTAACCGGATTCTTTTTTCTTTTCCTCGATAACACAGGTGAGAAAGGTTTGTCGGTCGCCACTATTATATATGGTTTCAGCTCCTTCTTCGTGCTGAATTACTTCATAACCAGGAAACTGCACTATAAGTCTGGTGTGAACGAGGCCCTCCTCTACCAGTCACTGGGATTTACCCTTGGAGGGTTGATCGTCCTGCTGGAAACGGATATATCTCCGTCTTTGCTGATCTGCTTCATTGGCCTGGCTTTCAGTGCTTGGCGATACCTGGACTTGTTGTCCACGGCTGGCGCCACAGGTTGTCTTGCAGGATTTGTATTCATGGTACTGCACGATGCGGGCGGTGTCTTTCAGGCCATCATACCATTTGCCATGATGGCGCTGGCAGGGATAGTCTACATTATTATCAGGCACCTTGAAAAAGATCCCTCGCGCTGGCCGTGGTCGGACGTTTTGCTTGTTGCAAAGGCATTGTCGTTGGTTCTGATCTACGCATCGGTTAACTACTTCGTAGTTCGTGAACTCAGCATCAGCATGATGAATCTGCAGCTGGAGGAAGGTGAAGACATCCCATTCGCAGGCATCTTCTATGTTCTCACCTGTCTCGTTCCCTTGGTTTATCTATGGTTCGGGATCCGAAACCGGGATTTGGTTCTGTTGCGGATCAGCCTGCTTGCAATCGCCTTCACGGTATTCACCTTCAGGTATTACTTCTCCATCGGTCATCCTGAAATCATCCTTACGGTTGCCGGCGCCATTTTGATCGGAATTTCCTACTGGCTTTTTCAATACCTGAAAGTCGTGCGCGGCGGATTTACCCGTGACGCACTTCTGGCAGAAAAGTGGAGCCATGTCAACGTGGAGGCCTTTGTCTTCTCTCAGACCCTTGGAGGAAACGTCGCCCCGGAACAGAAATTCAAAGGCGGCGGTGGCGAATTCGGTGGAGGCGGAGCTACAGGAAATCTTTAATTTGTGTTCACAAAGCAACTTCGCCTGCCGCACGCAGAAACCAGAAACTAGAAACCTGAAACCAGCAATATGAAACCCATCCTCTTTGCCTTCATCCTGCTTCCATTCATAGCCTTCTCCCAGGGGCTTGTCCCGGGCAAGCCAAATGAAAACGGCATGTCACCGGAACGCCTTGCGCGCATCGATCAGATGATGGAAGAGCAAGTGAAGAACAAGTGGATTCCCGGAGGTGTGGTGCTGGTGGCACGGAACGGAAAGATCGTTTATCACAAAGCTTACGGCTACAGCGACGCGGAGAAGCAGGTGGCAATGAAGAAGGACGACATCTTCAGGATTGCATCCCAGACAAAGGCCATCACCAGTCTGGCTATCATGATGCTTGTTGAAGAGGGAAAACTTTTGCTCGATGATCCGGTTTCAAAGTTCATTCCGGAATTCAAAAACCCGAAAGTGCTTGTCAACTTGCGATGGGCCGACACGACTTATACCACCACGCCGGCCAAAAGCGAAATTACCATCCGTCAACTGCTAACCCACAGTTCGGGTATCGGATATGCCAACATTGGAAGCCAGGAGTTCAATGCCATCTATGCCAAAGCAGGCATTCCCAGCGGGATCGGAGTAAGCAGCCCGATGTTGCTGGCTGACAAGATGAAAATACTTGGCGGTATGCCCCTGAAACACAATCCGGGAGAGCAGTTTACCTACGGCCTCAACACGGATGTGTTGGGATACGTGGTTGAGGTCGTGTCAGGGATGACGCTTGACCAGTTCTTCAAAACCAGGATCTTCCAGCCTTTGGGAATGATTGACACCTACTTTTACCTTCCCAAAGAAAAGCATGCAAGGCTTGTGAATGTATACCAGGTGAAGAATGACGTGCTTCAAAAAGTGCCAGGCACAGTATACGACAAGGTGAATCCCGCCTACCCTACCCTTGACCTGAAGTATTATTCAGGCGGAGCGGGCCTCAGCTCCACTGCAGAAGACTACGCTAAATTCCTGCAGATGTTTTTGAACAAAGGTGAATACAATGGCATGAGGCTGCTGAGCAGAAAGACGGTTGAATTTATGCTTACCAACCATCTCCAACCGCCCATCACGATGCAGTTCGGCCTTGGCTTTGAGATCGAAACCGAAAAGACAGATTTTCAAAATATTTATTCACAAGGTACTTTCTCCTGGGGTGGCGCGTTTGCGTCAAACTATTGGGCCGATCCAAAAGAAAAACTCATTGGCGTGATCATGACCAATATGTACTATTCCGACGGCCACGGCAGAAGCGACAAATTCAAGGTGCTTACCTACCAGGCCATTACAGACTAGCCTTACTGTTTGATCCGGATTTCGCGATGCTGGCCGTTAGCCAGTTCGTTGAATGGAAGTCTGACCACCAGAGTGTGATCTTTCTGGTTTGCCGTGATGTTATTGACATCCACGAAATACGGAATGCTCTTATTATATAGTACCCTTGGGAACTGTAACTGTTGGTCCATAGTTGCCAGGTTGTAAAAGAAGTAGATCATCAACTGGTTGTTGTTGATCTCTACTTTTACGTTCTCCATGTTTACTCCCGGAACATCAATTGTAATCTGACGATAACCAGGGTACTGGTTCACCCGCACACGGGGCTCGCTGGTCCCGCCATTGAGGGTGTTCATCACATCAATGCTGGTCAGCAATTCCTTTGGAATGGATGCTCTCTGCTTCATATCAATCTCCTGCCAAGCCTATAACAAATGATGTACCTGTAAAGATTCACGACAGAAAGGCAG
>JBDHXU010000201.1:0-4253 GCA_039810905.1 Cyclobacteriaceae bacterium
TCTTCATTGGAATGGCCTTCTTGCTGAAGGACCAGTCGGACTATGTTATCTTGCCAGCGATTTTGTTGGTATGCCTTGCGATCCACATCGTTCTGGAGTACCTGACAAAGAAGAAGTCCCCAATGTATGCTTGAAATTATCGATCGAACAAAAAGTGAGATACTGAATATCCAGGCCGGTTCCCAGGATCAGGTGGAGGCTTTTCGTATCAAATACCTGAGCAGGAAGGGGATTATTCCTCAGCTATTTGACAAATTGAAAGAGTTGCCACCGGAACAAAAGAAAAATGTAGGTAAGCCTCTTAATGAACTGAAGCAACTGGCAGAGGCAAAACTCAAAGAATGGACTGCTGAAACAGGAGACCGGAAGGCTGATGTTGGTGATGACATTGATCTGACCCTTCCACCCGTACCGGACAGAATTGGCAGCCGCCATCCCTTGAACCTGACGAAGTACCTGATCATTTCCATCTTCGAAAGGCTGGGTTTCAACGTAGCTGATGGACCTGAGATTGAAGACGACTGGCACAACTTCACCGCCTTGAATTTTCCGGAGAACCATCCAGCCAGGGAAATGCAGGACACATTCTTCATTGCGAGGAATCCTGATATGCTACTTCGGACGCATACGTCCAATGTGCAGATTCGATTGATGGAGATGCAAAAGCCACCTATCCGGGCCATTATGCCGGGAAGGGTTTATAGAAACGAAGCTATTTCCGCTCGGGCACACTGCTTCTTCCATCAGGTTGAAGGTCTGTATGTCGATCGCAATGTCAGTTTCGCAGACCTCAAACAAACGCTCTACCATTTTGCCAAGGAAATGTTTGGCAAGGATACCAAAATCCGGCTGAGACCCTCATTTTTCCCGTTCACGGAACCAAGCGCAGAAATTGATGTCTCCTGCTTCATCTGTCATGGAAAGGGATGCAATATCTGCAAGTACAGCGGATGGGTTGAAATCGCGGGCTCAGGGATGGTTCATCCTAATGTGCTCCGTAACTGTGGGATAGATCCCGAAGAATTCACAGGGTTCGCATTCGGTATGGGAATTGAAAGGGTTACCATGTTGCGTTATGGTATAAATGACCTCCGTCTTTTTTCAGAAAATGATATTCGATTTCTGAAGCAGTTCAAGAAAGTGCTATGACGTGGGTGCCCCGTACAGTGGGTGTGGTAGGTGCCGGTACCATGGGACTGGGAATTGCCCAGGTTTGTGCAAATGCCGGTCTTCAGGTAATGCTATTCGACATTAGAACAGAGCAGGTATCCAGAGCTTTGGACCTGATCGCGAAAAACCTCTCAAGAGAAATTGAGAAGGGTCGATGCTCGGAAGAACTGAAAGAAACGATCTTATCAAACATCCAACCAGCCAGGCTCCTCGGGAATGTAAGGGCAGATGTAATCATTGAAGCAATAGCGGAGGTAATTGAACTGAAGCAATCAATCTTCCGCCAATTGGAAGACGTAAATGGAGCAGATACGATTTTTGTAACTAACACGTCGTCCATTTCGGTCACTTCAATAGCATCTGAAATGAAAGATCCCTCACGGTGCGTAGGGTTGCATTTTTTTAACCCCGCCGACCGTATGAAGCTCGTTGAGATTATTTCCGGAGACAAAACTAATCCGGAGCTTGTTCTGAAAATGAGGAAATTTTCTGCTCTCATCGGAAAGACCTCAGTCGAAACTAAGGATTCTCCAGGGTTCATCGTTAACCGGGTAGCCAGGCATTTCTATACGGAAGCATTTGTTCTGGAGGGTGAAAGAATCGCAGACGTACAGGGAATAGATGCACTGATGCGATCGGCAGGATTCAGGATGGGTCCGTTTGAACTTATGGACCTGATAGGGGTGGATACAAACCTGGCTGTTACAAAATCAATCCACGCTGGATTCAAAGGGGCTGTTAGGTTCAGTCCCAGTTTGCGGCAACAACAATTAGTCGATTCTGGGCGTTTAGGTAGAAAATCGGGAAGGGGATTTTATAACTATGGGGAAGGGGAGAAGTAGTTTGTGGTTATGGTCTTTATTGATCCTATTCTCATGTGCTAGGGATCTCAGCGACGACCCTATTCCAGTTGCTCAATTTGCCGACTTTAATGTCAACCTCACCCTTCCGGATTATCAAAGCCTGGCATACGATGGGGGTACGAAGGAAATCAACAGCATAGGAGTGAGGGGCGTCATTCTGTATCGGAAAAACGCAAGCACTTTTCTCGCATTTGAAAGAAATTGCTCATATCATCCTAATGATGCTTGCGCAACAGTGAATGTCCACAGCTCCAAGTTATACATGGTAGATCCCTGTTGTGGATCCAATTTTGGATTTGATGGGAAACCAACAGGAGGTGTAGCCTGGCGCCCCCTTCGTCAATATCATACCGATGTGAATAGCTTCAGTGTTCTAATCACAAGCGAGATCATCAATTAGCATCAGTCTTTCCAGAGCGTAGAAGACTGTGACCTTTTCCGTACAGGAAATAGATGAAGAGGCCAACTACCATCCAGCCAAGCGCCATCAATTTCGTGTTGTCATCAAGGGCAAGGATCAGCATGGAGCAAATAATCATGCCAAGGATAGGCACCAGCGGAACAAGGGGCGTTTTAAAAGGACGCACAGCCTCGGGATTCTTAACACGCATCACCCAGATGCCGGCGCAAACCAAAACAAACGCAAACAAAGTTCCGAAACTGGTAAGGGCTCCCACAATATCCCCAGGAACAAATCCTGCGAATGGCGCTACACAGAAGAATAGAATGGCATTTGATTTGAACGGCGTTCTGAATTTCGGGTGGATCTCGGAAAATACCCTGGGCACGAGACCATCCTTCGACATAGAAAAGAATACACGCGACTGTCCCATCAACATGACCAGAATTACCGATGTAAAACCTGCAAGAATTGCAACGGTCACAGCAGTAGCCAGCCATTCATATCCATGCATATAGGTCTTGATGGCATATGCCACTGATGCCTCTTTGCCAGCAACTTTGAATTCCTGCCAGTTGGCTACACCAGTAAGAACGTGAGAAAAGAGCACAAACAAAATTGTACATACCACAAGAGAACCCAAAATGCCAATCGGCATATCGCGCTTTGGATTTTTGGCTTCCTGTGCAGCAGTTGAAACCGCATCAAACCCAATAAAGGCAAAGAACACAATACCCGCTCCGCCGATGACTCCACCCCATCCGTGCTGGTTCCAGCCCTCATGACCTACGGTGCCCTCGGGTATGATGAATGGAGTATAGTTGGCTTCGTTAATAAAGCCCCAACCCACAGCGATAACCACCAGTACAATAGAGACTTTGATAAAGACAATAATGGCATTGACCGCGGCGGATTCTTGTGTTCCTTTGATGAGAATCAAAGTGACAAGTATCAGAATGCCGATGGCTGGCAAATTGATAATCCCTGAAACTCCTGCAGCCGATGCTTCCCATGGAGAATGACACCATTCATATGGGATTGCACCCCCGAGGAGACTATTGAGATATTCACTCCAGGCAATTGCCACCGTTGCGCCTGCCAGAGCATATTCGAGGATTAATGCCCACCCAATTACCCATGCGATGAATTCTCCCATAGTTACGTACGCATAAGCATATGCACTTCCGGCAATGGGAATCATGGACGCAAACTCTGCATAACAGAGACCCGCAAAAGCACAGCCTACCCCTCCTATGATATATGAGACAACTACACCGGGTCCTGCGGCCTGGCTTGCCGCCGCCGCTGTCCTGACGAACAACCCCGCACCAATGATGGCACCAATACCCAGCGCAATAAGATTTCCCGGACCCAGAGTCCGCTTCAGGCCCTTGCCGGAATCTGCTGACTGGGCTAAAAGTTGCTCAAGGGGTTTCTTGATAAAAAGACTCATGCGTTTCAGATTAGGAGAATGAGAAAGGCTAAAAGTATAAATAATATTGAAATAACCTCAAGGGTCTTTGTGCGGACGGCGGGCGGGTGAAGTACAGCTTATAACTGAATTGAGATATATTGGCTCAGTCCAGCCAATGGACCTTTTGGAGCAGCCCAAAAGTATATGACCTGAAGTCGTCTACATCGTAAGGTGCATTGTACAGGACTACTGCAAATACTTTCTTTTCAGGCACAGACAGATAGTATGCGGCAAAGCCTCCCTGATGGCCAGTATGATTGATGCACTTCAATCCTTCCTGCGTTTTGTCAATCACCCAACTCCAGCCCCGGTCGGGCGGATTCACGCCGGCCCATCCGGGAAAAGT
>JBDHXU010000202.1:0-4160 GCA_039810905.1 Cyclobacteriaceae bacterium
CTGGAGAATGGCTTTCATGTCATAATGGACAAACCCATGACCTTCAACCTGGCCGAAGCCAAGAAGTTGCAGCAGGTGGTTAAGAAGTCAAAAATGGTTTTTGCTCTTACGCATACCTACACCGGCTACCCGATGGTAAAAGAGGCAAGAAACCTCATTGCCACCGGAGAAATAGGTGCCGTGCGGAAAGTATATGTTGAATATCCTCAAGGATGGCTATCGACACTGTTGGAGGGAACAGGTCAGAAGCAGGCAAGCTGGAGAACCGATCCCAGCAAGTCAGGGGCTGGTGGTGCCATTGGAGATATCGGAACCCATGCTGCGAACCTTGCTGAATATATCACCGGATCTGTGATTACAGATATATGTTCCCTGCTCAATATTGTGGTGAAGGGAAGGAAGCTTGATGATGACAGTTCCATGCTGATCAAATTTGACAATGGTGCAACCGGTGTTCTGCTTGCTACGCAGGTAGCCGCCGGCGAAGAGAACAACCTTAATATCCGGGTATATGGGGAGAAAGGCGGGTTGGAGTGGAGACAGGAAGAACCCAATACTCTTGTGGTGAAATGGCTGGACAGACCAAAAGAAACATACCGGGCCGGATGGAGTTATCTTTCCGAATCAGCACGCAAAAACATTCGCACACCTTCAGGACATCCGGAAGGTTACCTCGAAGCTTTCGCGAATTTGTATATGAACTTTGCAAAAGCGGTTCGTGATCATAAACCAGGAAAGCAGGTTGACTATGCGAGATATGATTTTCCGGATGTGGAGGATGGTGTGAGGGGAATGGCGTTTGTTGATACGGTAATTAAGTCTGCCAGGTCTTCCAAGAAATGGACGAAGCTTATTGTGTGAACTATTAGCAACTGAATGAAAACAATCAAAGGTCCTGCCATATTCCTTGCCCAATTCATGGGTGATAAGGCGCCGTTCAATAGCCTCGCTTCCATCTGCAAGTGGGCTGCATCCCTGGGTTATGTTGGAGTACAGATTCCTACATGGGATCCGCGTTGTATCGATTTAAAGAAGGCGGCCGAGAGCAAGACCTACTGTGATGAGATCAAGGGCATAGTTGAATCAGCCGGTCTAAAGATTTCTGAGCTATCGACGCACTTGCAGGGTCAACTGGTGGCTGTGCATCCGGCCTACAATGAAATGTTCGATGGCTTTGCACCATCATCGGTGCATGGGAATGCCAAAGCCAGAACAGAATGGGCCATAGAGCAAGTAACCATGGCGGCGAAGGCAAGCCGGAATCTGGGCTTGAATGCGCACGTGACATTTTCAGGTGCATTGATGTGGCATACGGTTTATCCATGGCCTCAACGTCCTGCGGGGCTTGTGGAGGATGGATTTAAGGAGTTGGCACGCCGCTGGAAACCGATTTTGGATGTATTCGATCAAAATGGAATTGATCTTTGCTATGAGATTCATCCAGGCGAAGATCTTCATGATGGCATAACTTTTGAAAGGTTCTGGGAGGCAACTGGAAAGCACAAGCGCTGCAATATACTTTTCGACCCCAGTCATTTCGTATTGCAGCAACTGGACTACCTGCAATACATTGACTTCTATCACACTTTTATCAAGATGTTTCATGTGAAGGACGCTGAGTTCAACCCTACCGGACGGAGCGGTGTTTATGGAGGCTATCAGGGTTGGGTTGACCGTCCGGGCCGTTTTCGTTCATTGGGCGATGGCCAGGTAGATTTCAAGTCAATATTCTCCAAACTTGCGCAATATGATTATGCCGGTTGGGCGGTCCTCGAGTGGGAGTGCTGTATAAAGCATCCTGAACAGGGGGCTGCTGAGGGTGCACCTTTCATAAAGAATCATATCATAAGGGTCACAGAAAAGGCATTTGATGACTTTGCATCGGCTGGAGCTAATGCGGATCTTAATAAGCGTGCACTCGGAATCTAACAATAAATCAGTCATTCAAATGAAGAGAATTCTTATTCAGGCCTGCGCCCTCGCTTTGCTGATGGCAACCATCAACTGCAGCGGAACCAAGGAGACGACCAATCAGGAGGAAGTGGTAGCCACTGAAACCAAATCAGAAACACCGGCGGCTGTTGATGTCATAGCCCAGGGAGAGGCGCTTGTGAAGTCAAATGACTGCAAGACCTGTCACCATCCGGTGAACAAGATCATTGGACCTGCTCACATGGATGTGGCCAAGAAATATGACTTCACGGAAGCCAATGTTAAAATGCTTGCCGACAAGATTATCAAAGGAGGGACTGGGGTCTGGGGTGAGATTCCCATGAGTGCACACCCTAATCTTAGTCAGGATGAGGCTGAAAAAATGGCTCGATATGTGTTGTCACTAGATGGAGAAAAGGAACATTGATGATGAATTCACTATGAAAAGAATATCCATTTGCGCGGTAATTATTGCTCTCTCGGCGGGAACGATGGCGCAGACGCCAAACACGCTCACTGATCAGGAAAAGAAGGAGGGATGGCAACTTCTGTTTGACGGTAAAACCACCACAGGGTGGCGGAACTACAATTCAAGAACCATCGGAGAGGCATGGAAGGTCGCGGATGGTTCTCTTTACCTTGAGGCTTCTCAAAAGGAGGGATTTCAGCAGAAGCACGGCGGAGACATCATTACCGACAAGGAATATGAGAATTACGAATTCCTGATCGATTGGAAGATTGAGCCGTGTGGGAACAGCGGCATAATATTTAATGCTGTGGAGAATCCCAAATACAAGTGGGTGTGGTTGACGGGCCCCGAAATGCAGGTTCTTGATAACACCTGTCATGCAGATGCGAAAATTCCAAAACATCGCGCGGGCAACCTGTATGATCTCATTGCAAGCGCAACAGAATCAGTGAAACCCGCCGGAGAATGGAATACAGCAAGAATCATTTCCAACAACGGTCACCTCGAACTCTGGCTCAATGGGGTAAAGCAGGTTGAGACAACCATGTTTACGCCGGAATGGGAAGCGATGATCAGGGGAAGCAAGTTCAAGGATATGCCTGACTTTGGAAAATCAAGAAAAGGCCATATCGCTCTTCAAGATCATGGAAACCAGGTATGGTACAGAAACATCAAGATTCGGGAAATAAAGTAAGACCTAACCGGAGAGTGGTTATTTATGAAACGCAGAACATTTGTACGTACCGCAGCAATGGCAGCAGCCGGAATGGCGCTGACGCCTGCCTTTTCTAAAGGAAGGGACTACCGGATAGGACTGCAGCTTTATACCTTGAGGGATATCATATTCAAGGACCCGAAGGGTGTATTGAAAATGGCGACGGATCTGGGCTACCAGGATTTTGAAGTCTTCGGATACAACGACGGAAAATTGTTTGGAATGCCGGTAAAGGAGTTCACGGCCTATGTCAGAAGCCTTGGTGCCCGGATTACCAGTGGTCATTATAGCTTTGGAAAGGATGAGATGTTCAAAGGAAGAACTACCATACTTAATGGCTGGGACCATGCGGTGGTCGACGCAAAGGAAGCGGGGCAGGAATTTATGGTTCTGGCCCATCTGACCAAGAATGAGAACAAGACTCTGGATGACTATAAGTTTGTATGCGAAAAGTTGAATAATGCCGGTGAGGCATGCAGAAAGGCAGGAATAAAATTGCAGTATCACAATCATGATTTTGAATTCAATCCAATAGAAGGACAGATTCCATTTGATTTGATGTTGAAGGAACTTGATCCGGCACTGGTGAGCATAGAACTGGACCTATACTGGATTACTTATGCAGGTTATCAACCTGTCGACTACTTCAAGAAATATCCCGGAAGGTTCGAGCAGTGGCATGTAAAAGACATGGACAGGAATGATCGTAAAAAGAATGCGGACGTTGGAACAGGGACCATGGATTTCAAGTCATTGTTTGTGCATGCCGAAGAATCAGGGTTAAAGCATTTCTACATTGAGCACGACAGCTATCCTTCCAACTCTACCGAGAGTGTCAAAGTTGATGCAAAGAATATCAAGGCAATCCTGCAATGAAAAGGCTATAGAGCAGGCTCCTGCTGACTGAGACAGTGAAAGCTGCCAAGTCCCCAGATTATATCCAGGGAATCAATGCCGACCACCTCCCGATCAGGGCAAGCTTTCTGCATGATTTGTAATGCCCTATGATCATTGCGATCACGGAAAGTGGGCACAATGACATGC
>JBDHXU010000203.1:0-4121 GCA_039810905.1 Cyclobacteriaceae bacterium
CGGTCTTCCGGGTATCCGCATCGGGTGGATACAATGCAGAGACAAAGCGATCATGGAGACTTTTCTTGCCGCCAAAGAACAAATTTCCATAACGAACTCGGTGCTTGACGAAGAGGTAGCTTATCAATACTTGCTCCGGAAGGAAGAGCTCTTTGCGCCCAACCTGGTTTCAATCCGGCGGAACTTCAACATCCTTAAGGACTTTATGTCCCGGCAGGAATTACTGGAGTGGGTGGAGCCGCAGGGCGGGTGTGTTTGCTTCCCAAGAATCAAGAGAGAGATTCCAGTTGATCCGACTCGCTTTCATGAGATCCTCCTCAACAGATATGCAACATACGTTGGAAAAGGCCATTGGTTTGAGCAGGATGACCGATACATGCGGATCGGTTACAGCTGGGACAAAAGCGAAAAGCTGGAGAAGGGGATGAGGAATGTGATCAGGGCCATCGAAGAGGCAAGGATATAATATGATAATTGAGGCTGGGCAATGATCAGGGATGATCATGATCAAGGTACTATGTGACATGAGTCACTGTAGCACCTTGCACTCAGCAATAATTTCGCACAATTATTGAAGACCAAAAAACCATCTTGAACCAATAGACACATGAAAGTAGAGCAGATTTATACCGGATGTCTGGCAGAAGCGGCCTATTATATTGAAAGTGATGGCGAGGCGGCGATCATCGATCCGCTGCGCGAAACAGCCCCTTACATGGAACGCGCGCTGCATGATAATGCCAAAATAAAATATGTGCTGGAAACGCACTTTCACGCCGACTTTGTAAGCGGCCATGTTGATCTGGCAAAAAAATCCGGGGCGACCATTGTATTTGGCCCTACCGCCACGCCCGGTTATAGTGCACATGTAGCAAAGGACGGCGAGGCACTCAAACTCGGAAAGGTGACCATCAAAGTGCTGCATACCCCCGGGCATACGATGGAGTCCTCTACTTATCTGCTTTTGGATGAAATGGGAAAAGAGTATGCCATCTTCACCGGTGACACTCTTTTTATTGGTGATGTTGGACGGCCCGATCTGGTCCAGAAGGTGAAAGCGGAGATCACCCCACGCTACCTTGCTGGACAACTCTTTGACTCGCTGCGCTACAAGATCATGACACTGCCTGATGAGGTGCTGGTGTACCCTGGTCACGGCGCAGGAAGTGCCTGCGGAAAGAAGATGGATAAAGAGACAGTTTCGACGGTGGGGAAGCAGAAGAAATTCAATTATGCCCTTCGCGCTGATATGACGAAGGAGGAATTCATTGATACCCTTACCGACGGTCTTGTGGAGCCTCCACAGTATTTCCCTTCCAATGTTATCATGAATCTGACAGGCAGGGTCGAAAGCATCGATGACATTATCAGCCGCGGAATGAAACCTCTGTCTCCGAAAGAATTTGAAACTGTCTGGGAAGCATCCAATGCAATTGTGCTCGACACCCGCAAGAAGGAAGATTTCGTAAAATCATTCGTACCGGGTTCGATCTTTATTGGCATCGACGACTCCTTTGCCCCTTGGGTCGGTACGCTGATTACCGATCTGAAGCAGCCGATCCTCCTGATTGCAGAGCGAGGACGTGAAGAAGAAGTGATTACCCGGCTTGCCCGGGTAGGCTATGATAACACCATTGGATTTCTGAAAGATGGAGTGGAAGGCTGGGTCGCCTCCGGAAGACAGGCAGATGCCATCGACACGATCAGCGCCCATGAATTTGCGGACCTCTTTGCACAAGGTGAAGATCTGAACCTTCTGGACGCCAGAAGGAAAAGTGAATTTGATGCCGAGCACATCGAGGGAGCTGAGAATTTTCCTCTCGACTTCATCAACAAGAATATGGCTTCTTTCCATCCGGACAGGACCTATCATATTCACTGCGCCGGAGGCTACCGATCGGTGATCATGAGTTCCATCCTGAAGTCGCGGGGGTATCAGAACATCGTCAACATCAGCGGCGGTTACAAGTCCCTGCAATCCACTTCATTGAAACGTACGGATTTCCGAGAAGTGAAGACGGAATTGTAAAAGGAAAAACGCTCCCATAAGAAGATAAGCACCAGGCCTTCAAGTGCCAGTCACCTGGGCAGCATTCCTTACAGGCAACTGATTAACCAGCCAATGCGCTACCAGTATGTTTGGGACCCAGCAAAGCCAGGCAACAATCCGGTAGGCCCGATTGAAATCTTCAAACAGGAGTGATAGAATGGGAAGCCAGATCCTCAATGTGACAGCTGCAAAACAGGCCCCATAGCTATACATCATCAACTTCTCGTGCGTGTCCGTGTCCTTCCGGAGTACGGATCGATAGGCAAATAGGGTTGAAGAGAACCATACAAGACCCAGACAGATGAAGCCGGCTGCCGCCACGACACCTCCAGTCGCGAAAAAGCCAATGTATATGCCGGCCACTGAGCTCAGTAGGACACATGCTACATACAGCTTTCCAAGGTTCCGGTGCAATTGCAAATGCCGCGCCCTGATGGAGGAACTGAACTGTGACCATCCGGACAACAAGGCAACACCACCAAGAACAATATGGGTGTAGAATCCAGTATTCCACAGCCAGTCGGACAAAAGGACTTCTGACTTTGATTGGAGTAAACCAAAGCGGCGGTCAAAGATGAAATAAACTGCAGGGTATAATCCTATTGCGATGGCTAACGCAGCCATCACACCAAATCGCAATTTCTTCATCTTTAAATCCGACGATTGCAGCACTACGCCTCTTTCTTCCCTGATCCCAGAATCAAGGCGATGATGCCGCCATTAATTCCTCCAAAAACACCCTGAACTACTATGTCAGTTAAGCTGAGCGTCAGGGACATGAGATTATAAAAACCGTAGATGCTCAGGTCGGCCCAGGCAGCCATGCAGAAATACACAACGAGTCCATGCCGGAAACCCGTGCCGAACGAATAGTCTTTTCCCACTCTGCGCAGAAGGTAGGTCACGAGGTAAGCGCTGAAAACACCGCTCAGAAAAATGAAAGAAAGGTCCGGCATCTCACCTTTGGACAGCCCTTCGTAGGTCATGGTGTTCGAACGATAGAATCCTGCAAGCAATATTCCAAATACTGCCCATCCGCCCAGAAAGTTGAATAGCGCTCCTGCCGCTGTAGCAATAATAGTCTTGGTGTTCATAACGTTGGATTTTGGTTTGGTAATTCAATTTAGCGAAAACCATGGCATGTATACACAACTTGTGCTGCCGAAAACGGGGCTAGCTGCGTTCATGGTTTCAGGCTAACCTTCTTGCCCGATGCCTTGCTATTGACTTTGTCGACCATTCTTCCTCTGCTTTCCGCCAATCCACGTCCCCACTTGGCTATTTCTTCCAGCATGGGGATGAGTGTCCTTCCGAAGTCGGTCAGGTAGTATTCCACTTTGGGTGGGACTTCCGGATATATTCTGCGTGCCACGATGCCGTCATGCTCGAGATCCTTAAGCTGAATGCTAAGCATCTTTTCAGTGATATTGGGTATCAGTTTTCGCAATTCACTAAAACGTTTCTTGTCTTTGCGCAGATACCAAAGCACTACGGTCTTCCATTTGCCACCGATATAGTGCATGGTTACGTCCATGGCGCAGTGGAATTCGTTCCCATTCAGCAGGAATACCTTTTCCTTGTTATCAATAAGCATAATTTTTTTGTTCAAAAAAGTCTGTTGTTCTGATCCATTATCCAATTCTGTCAAAAATGATAGTGGTTGTAATGAATGACAGTCATTGTAAAAAGTAAGATCACCATTTACTTTTGATCACTATCAAAAGGATAGTAAGTGACAAAAGTAAACAGACTAATTAATTACATACCTATGAAAATCGCAGTATTTGGAACAGGAGTGGTCGGCCAGGTAATGGCTGAAAAGCTTTCGTCCCTGGGTCATGAAGTCATGATCGGGACCAGGGATGTGAAAGGCGCTTTGGCAAAGACAGCGCCGGACAATTTTGGAAGACCGGGATTTGCAGACTGGCACAAAACGCACGCAAGCATCCGGCTAGGAACCTATGAAGAGACTGCCGCCTTTGGCTCATTCCTGGTGAACGCATCCAACGGGAATGGTACATTGGCCATGCTGGAACAGGCAGGAGACGCCAATCTGTCGGGCAAGGTGATG
>JBDHXU010000204.1:0-4064 GCA_039810905.1 Cyclobacteriaceae bacterium
AGCACCAGGTCAATGGTATCCATGGTCACCACCGACTGCAGTGCTTTCTCACCGGCATAGACTTTTATGGGTTCCGATGAAAGGGCGTCCTTCACCACGGCGTAATAATCTTCATTGGCGATGACCACGGCATTGGGTCGGAACTTTTTCGCCTGCTCAATTAGCAATGCGGCATTGTTCTGGGCCGTCAGCACCTCAACCACGAAATGGCCGGGCAATGCTTCCACCACTTCCAGTGTTTGACGACCAATGGAACCGGTAGAACCGAGGAGGGCAAGACGTTTGGGAAGCATCAATTAATGGGCGTTACAAATATGCGATAGAATGTTGAATGATGAATTTTGAACAAGGAATTTTGAAGTTGATTCAATGCATCATGCATGCCTCAAATCCTTTTCCGATATCAAGGTTATAAATGACCCTCAGCGGTTTGTATGCTTTTGACAAAGATAGAAATCAATTCGTGGCATTCCCTGACGATCGGTCTGCCCTCACTCAAATAATTTGAACGGCATAATATTTTTAATACAAATGTTTGTCTCTCTAAGTTCCTTTAAGCAAATCCGCATCTTGTGTATAAAATCCTTTCTGGACTCTGCACCAAGTGCCTCGCCATAATTGAGTGCGGGTGAAGTCCCGGACCTTATTAGCTGTTGACCTAAATAATATGTAAATCTGTCGGATGGCAATGACTTCACCGTTTCAATTACAAGGCAGGCAAAGTCGATCAAACGGCCCTCCAAGTCGAAGGTTCTTTTTTTCTCCGCGATATTCATTTCCAAAAGGATGAAAATCGACGACAAAGAATGCTATTCTGACAAGATGTTTCCCTGACAAAAAATAGTCATGTTATAAGACCATCTCCAGAATCCAGGCCTAATAAGAGTACTCACGGCAATCACATTGAACAGGCCCATTCAAATGTCGGTGCATTCTTGTGAATCCCATGACAAAAAGCGCATAGGCGGGTAACACCTCAGCATTCCTTGTTCAACATTCAGCATTCAAAATTAAATTTTGATATTAGACATTCTAACGCATTACGCCTGCATTCTCCCAATCTCATCCGCAATCTTCCTGTCATTGGCCAACCGTGGCACCTTGTTTTGACCGCCGAGCTTGCCCTGGGATTTCATATAATCGATAAAGGCATTGGGGCGAAGTACGGTTATCTGGAGAACGGAAAGGATGCTTCCTGAAATCAAATCATCATAGTAGCTGTTGAGTGTGCGCAGATGCTGGTCGAGTTGCTGCCGGAAGGCCTCGATGTCATAGGGAGGCTTGGAGAATTCAACAAACCATTCATGATGCGGAAGACCATGTGCAGGCGTTACCTGGGGAGCAACTGTGAATTCTACCAGTTCCGTTTCAGGAAAGCGGTCCATGGTCTGTTTCATGGCCTTCTCCACCTCTTCACCTATTACATGCTCACCAAATGCAGAGATAAAATGTTTAATCCTTCCGCTTACTACCAACCGGTAAGGATTCTTTGAAACAAACTTCACTGTGTCACCGATGGAATACCCCCAGAGGCCGGCGTTGTTGTTAATGATCAGCGCGTAGTTTTTGTCCAGTTCCACGTCACCTATCGTCAGACGCCTGGGATTTTGATTGAAGTATTCTTCAGCGGGGATGAATTCAAAGAATATGCCGGCATCCAACAGCAGCAACAAACCTGGTTCCCGCTGTGAGTCCTGGTAGGCGATGAACCCTTCCGACGCAGGATACAGTTCAATGGAATCAACATCCTTCCCGATGGACTCACGCAATTTGGCGCGGTAGGGCTCAAAGTTTACTCCGCCATAGACAAAGAGCGAGAAATCCGGAAAGACCTCTTTAATTTTCTTTCCTGTCCTTGCTGTAATCCTGTCAAAATACATCTGCACCCAGGGAGGGATACCCGAAATGAGTGTCATCCTGGAGTCGATTGTCTCATCAATGATGCGCTCCAACTTCTCTTCCCAGTCTTCAATGATATTCGTCTTATAGCTGGGCTTCTGATTGGTGCGAAGGTATCCAGGCACGTGATGATTGGCGATCCCTGAGAGTCGCCCTGTCTTAATGCCTGCCTTCTCTTCCAACTCGGGACTACCGGACAGAAAGATCAACTTGCCATCAGTCCAGGCGGTCTTCCCCGTTTCGTGCACATAACTCAACAGGGCATTGCGTGCACCGTCGATATGATTGGGGATAGAGTCTTTTGTTATGGGAATATATTTTGTGCCGGAAGTGGTGCCGGAAGTTTTGGCAAAATAAATCGGCTTGCCGGGCCACAGCACATTCTCTTCACCGTGCAGAACCCTGTCGATGTAGGGTCGCAACGTCTCATAATCCCGGATGGGTACCTGTCGCACAAAATCAGCATGGGCGCGGATCATGTCAAAGCCGTGATCCTTTCCGAACGCAGTTTGCGTTGCACTCTTAACCAGTTGCTCAAATACTTTCTGTTGAGTGGCAACAGGGTTACCAGACCATTTGGCGGTCTGCCGGGCGATATAATTGGCAAAAGGCCTGGCCAGAATAGATCGAAGTCCCATTCCTGATAGGAAATTGAGCCACAAAGGTCATCACACTCCTGAACTTAATAAAATCAGCACCGTTTTATATTTGTGCCTCCGAAGGCGGAGTTATTATGGGAAACATGTTCAGAACCATCATTGTGGGATTCCTGGCAGGACTGGCAGGATCTTATGTCTTTTACAAGTATCAGGTCAGGGAGTCTCAGGTGCAGCCGGCAACCGCCAGCTATCAGTCAACCTCCTATGCACCGGAAGAGACCTACCGCCCCACCATGGTGATGCCGTCCAATCCCGCCACGATGGAAAAGGTTGACTTTAGTGACGCCGCCACCAAGGCCACGCCCAGTGTAGTCTACATCAACAGCATTACACAGAGCGGTGTGTCCTATTCCTACTGGGATCTGCTGTTTGGCGGAGGCCAGCAGGCGCAGATCAGCAGCGGTTCAGGAGTCATCTTTACATCGGATGGTTACATTGTCACCAACAATCACGTGGTGGAATCCGCCGAGAAGATTCAGGTGATTTACAACAAGAAGATCTATGATGCCGAGCTCGTGGGCACTGATCCTTCCACTGACATTGGCGTACTGAAAATCAAAGAGGCTAACCTGCCGGCAATTACCCTTGGCACTTCAAAGACTCTGCAAGTGGGCGAATGGGTCATCGCTGTTGGTAATCCTTTTTCGCTGTCGTCTACCGTAACTGCCGGAATTGTGAGCGCGAAAGGCAGGCGCATCAATATTGTGGAAGATAAATTTCCAATCGAATCTTTCATCCAGACGGATGCTGCGATCAACCCCGGCAATTCAGGAGGGGCACTCGTGAACAAGAACGGTGAACTGGTCGGGATCAATACTGCCATTCTTTCACGTACGGGTTCATATACCGGTTATGCCTTTGCCGTTCCGATCGATATTGTAAAGAAGGTAGTAAGCGACCTGATCAAGTTCGGCATTACGCAGAAAGCGCTGCTGGGCGGCGTTGTTATCGATTATGATCAGCAGACGGCCCTCAAGTACAATCTTGATGCAAACGTAAAGAACTTTCAGGGAGTGGTGCTGGCTGAATTGGATAAGACGGGTGCCGCCAGGAATTCCGGTCTCAAACTTGGGGACATCATCATCAAGATTGACAACACACCAATCAACAGTCAGAGCGAATTCGAAGAGGAACTCAGCTACCATTACCCCGGCGATAAGGTAACCATCACCTATCTCCGTGAGGGAAAGCAGGCAACCACTACGGTTACCCTGGTGAACAAGAACGGCGATACTTCATTTATCAAGCGCAAGATTTACAGCGACGCTACCCTGGGAGTAAACCTGGAAGCAGTTGAATACGGTGTGAAAGTCTATAAGATCAAGGACGGGCTGTTTAAGCGCATTGGGATACCGGAAAACTACACCATCATTTCTCTGAACCGCCAGCGTATCAAAGACCCTCAGGAGGTCATCGACTTCTTCACCCGCTACCATGGCCGGGTGTATATGTACGGGATCAATGCTTCTAAGGAGGAGTTGCCGCTGCAGTTTATGCTGCAATGAT
>JBDHXU010000205.1:0-3997 GCA_039810905.1 Cyclobacteriaceae bacterium
GCGATCCATCCCGGCAAACGGCCCATGGCGAACATTACCGTGAACATGTCAACTGGAATGCCGAGAGCTCTGTAGATGATTCCGGAGTAGAAGTCAACATTGGGATATAGCTTGCGTTCGATGAAATAAGGGTCTCTCAAGGCAACCTCCTCCAGTTTCATGGCTATTTCCAGAACCGGGTCGTTAACACCAAGCTTCTTCAGCACATCGTCAGCGGCCTTCTTGATAATCTTTGCACGCGGATCGAAGTTCTTATACACCCGGTGTCCGAAGCCCATGAGGCGGAAACCGCTGTTCTTGTCTTTTGCTTTGTTGATCCACTTCTCAGTGTCACCGCCGTCCTTGCGGATGGCCTCCAGCATAAGTATAACTTCCTGGTTGGCACCGCCATGAAGCGGTCCCCAGAGGGCATTGATACCGGCGGATATGGAAGAATAGATGCTGGCCTTGGAAGATCCTACAATTCTGACCGTGGAAGTAGAACAATTCTGTTCGTGATCTGCATGGAGGATGAGCAGTTTGTCGAGTGCATCGGCCACCACGGGGTCCACGTGATAGTCTTCAGCAGGCAATGCGTAGAGCATCTTCAGAAAACGGGAACAGTAGTCAAGCCTGTTGTCAGGATAATTGACGGGATGTCCAACCGCGTTCTTGAAAGCCCAGGCAGCAAACGTGGGCATTTTTGCAAGCGACCTTACGATACTTAAATAGACGCCTTCAGCGGCTCTGTTGGGGTCCAGGGCCTCAGGATAGAAGGCAGTCTGGGCGCAGAACAAAGACGCCAGCACACCCATGGGATGAGAAGAAGAGGGGAATCCATCCAGAATCTTCTTGATGTCTTCATGCACCATGGTGTGGTTCTTGATATCACCGCTGAACTTGTTCAGCTGATCTGTGGTTGGTAATTCACCGAATATGAGCAGGTAAGCCACTTCCAGGAAAGTTGACTTCTCAGCCAGATCTTCAATACTGTATCCCCGATAGCGGAGAATTCCTTTGTCACCGTCAAGAAATGTAATGGCGCTTTTGGTGGCGCCGGTATTTTTATAGCCGAAGTCAAGTGTGATGGCCCCGGACTTTTCAAGCAAATCTGAAATGTCTACTGCCGTTTCATTTTCAGTGCCAACAATAACAGGGAACTCGTATGTTTTTCCGTCGAGAATTAATTGCGCGGTCTTTGCCATGATGTTCTATTTTGCTCTAAAGTAAATCAGCAGGATTGTAGTTGGAAACCCTTTTACACTTTTAATTATTTCCAAGGATCAGAGGCATGCCGTCTTTTCCTGAACCCACCACTACCACTTTGGCGTTGGGGGATTTGGCCAATTCCAACGTGGCATCTATGCCTCTCATTTTCAGCAGTTTGTCTGTCAAGCTGCTGTTTATAATATTGTTGGCCCGCGCTGAACCTTCAGCCTCGATGCGTTTGCGTTCAGCTTCACTTTTTTCTTTGTCCAATCTGAATTGGTATGCCAGTGCTTCCTGCTGTTGTTGAAGTTTGTTTTCGATAGCCACCCTGATCTGGTCCGGCAGTTTGATGGAACGAATGAGAACGGCCGTGGTGTTCACATAATTGGCATTCAGGATCTTTTCTGTTTCTGAAATTATGCTGTTCTCCACCTCGGCGCGTTTGGTGGAGTAGATCTCTTCCGCCGTGTAGCGAGCCATCACCTGGCGGGTCATGGAGCGCATTTCAGGAATAACCAGACGGTTGGGATAGTCACGGGTAAACTTCTCATGAATGTACCCGATCTTTTCGTGCATAGGGAAATAGCGCACCGTCACGTCCACGTGAATGGGGAGACCATTCTTGTCGTTGATGTCCATGGTCTCGTCACTGGTTGTTTCGGCGACTTCATAAGTGATCACATCGTTCCACGGAGCCTTCATGTGGAAACCGGGAGTGATTACATGATCCTTGTCTAGTGCTGCTCCAAAGGGATAGAAGATGACAGCCCGTTCGGTGGGTTGTATGGTATAAAAAAGGCTGGAGGAGAGGGTCATCAGGAGAATGAGACCGATTACTCCGAGAATGATAAGGGGTAGTCTGCGATTATTCATATTAGGTGATATTAGGTCTTTGCTGAAAGGCTAAAGGTAATCAATTAGGGCGGCAGGAGGCTTGATTTCAGGCAGGCTTCTCGCCTGATTCCTGACGGGGTAATCCCAGCAGTTTTCCTATGATGAGCATCCCATAAAGGTTACCCCAGACGGCCTCGAGCGTACTGATGTTGCGGACCAGCCGCACAGGTTCCAGGCCAGTGTCAACCCCGCCCAAAACCGAGAGACTGTATGTCACACATTCAGAATAATTAGGTAACCCAAGTTCAATTTCCGCTCCCAGCGCACCGGGCCTGGCAATAGATATCAGGTCGTACAAGCTGCCGAAGGAAATGCCGATCATGAGGAATACGCAGGCCGCGCCCCAGAGTTTGTCAGAAGTAAGAAAACCACCCGAAAAGATGTCCCGGATGGCAAAGCCGATCACGGTAAGTTCAATGGGGAAGAGAAAGCCATGAAGGGTGAAGAGGTATGCCTGACGATCGTAGACTTCGATGATCTGATAGTAAGGAAACTCAGCCAGAATGCCCGTCAGCACAATGATGACCAAAACAATGAAAATGGTGGAAATAAGGACCTTGTTTTCGGTGAAATTCCGCAGCATGTCCAGTAACAAAAACGCATACAAGGCACCGAAACCTGAGAAGATTGTAATGATCAGTTTGGAGATTTCACTCCTGGAATCTTCGAGCACAGGTTCTGAAAGGATCAATCCGAATACCACAATTAAAACCTGAAGTACCACTACGTTCCGGTAGTCCTTTGCTTTCTCTTTCTGCAGTTCAGAGCGGGTCAGAATGGATCGTAAGGATATGTTCAACATCGTTGGCTAAAATAAGCTTTTGCCTCCAATTTCATTGAGCAGTTTCCTGTCAGTGAGAGTGAAACTCTTCATAAATGACAGTATCCTTCCTCACAAGAGTCATCCCTAGCAGAGTCCCCTCACGGGAGACTCTGCGATGAAGGACGCTTGGCGCGCGCCGTTAAACAAACTCTGCCCCTTCAGGGCATTCGTCTGGAAAAAGGTGCACTATTCAGCCAGCGTATGAAAGCCATTGCAACTATTACATAGGAGACCAATAAGAAACGATCTTCCATTTGGGGATGCAAAAGGAATCGCAGTGGGTAGAGCACCAGGGCAAGGAGAACCATCGCTTTCCATGGGTTTTCCCGGATAGAGTTACTCCTGTTTAAGTACAGGTAAACGGAGGATGCCATAAAACCAGTCAGCGCTTTTGTCGTAACCCAGGAACGTAGTCCGGAGAAAAGACTATCCCTATACTCACCAGCTGCCTTGGCCCATGACCATTCAGGACTGTAGTCTGACCCTGTGAAGAGATATTCAGGAAGAAGATTCAGGTCACCAAGGCATACCAGCATGGTTATGGTTAAGCCCATGAACCCCGCAACAGCCGGAATCAGCTTTAATCTTCTGGTGACTAATCCCACGGAGATGAGTAGAAATCCCGGCAAAATGGCATCAGGCCGGATTGTCACTGAGAGCAAGAGGGCACCTAGTGCCCAAGAGGTTTTGCCGGAAAAGAACAATAGCAACCCGGTCATCACCAGCAGTGTCGCCAGCATGTCAGGTGTGGACAGCCTGGCTCCCTCTACCACCGGCGGGAGGGCCATGATGATAAGGACGGAGAGGGAAGAAATAATTGGAGCAAGATCTCTCTGAGTGAACAACAACAAACACCCCAGGAGAAAGTAAGCGGCTATTGATGGTAAGTAAGTTGCCGCAGTCAATGGTACTCCCAGTTTGTAAAGCGCTTTCACGACCAACACGTACCCTGGTTTGACCTGGAAATACCTCAAGGTTTCCCTGAACTTCTCCGGGTCATCCAGTAGCTCAGGTCGGCGCAGCGTAACGGCTGCAAAATCCTCAGTTGGCATTTGTTCTTTGGCGTCAAAGAATACCTGATGATGGATATCC
>JBDHXU010000206.1:0-3941 GCA_039810905.1 Cyclobacteriaceae bacterium
GGTTCGTTCATAAAAACCCTCAGCGGAGTGGGTAGGGAGAGCACGGCCACTGTGATAATATTAAAGAGCAATCCCAGGCTGACAAGATTCCAAATTATGAGTCCCTTCTTGCTTTTTGCCAGGAAGTAGGCCGCAAGCGGGGCCGTTAATCCGGCAATGATATCAAAGTTGCGACCTTCGAAAGTCATTTGAACGGGTAGCAGGTTTTGGATGAAAGCCATCCACAGAATGATCTCTACGAATACACGGAATATCTGAAAGGCTGCTATGTTTCTGGAAGGTACATAGGCCAGCAGTTCAGTTGCTGTTTTGGAGAACGTAACAATGATCATTGTTATGAGAGGTACGACCAGCACAAGCATGATTCGTGGCGGGAAAGCTGTGAAGTCGGCCAAAAAGCCGGAGAGGCCGAGGGCAGAGATTAACAGTGTCCAGGCAACCAGTGTTATCACCGCCCGGCCAAAGATCTTCCTGCGCCTGGATTCTTCCCAGGGCGCTTTCTCCAGTGCACGCCTGATCTGGTGAACCACAAGGACATACATAACGGCCGTCAGCGCGGCCAACCCTACGAAGGTGCTGGTGTATAATATTGAATCCATAGCGTTTTTCTTTTATGAAGATAACGGAATGGCGTGAGAGGGGTGATGGCAGAAATTGCTATTTTCATGGGCCGCACCAAACCATAAATAAAAGTATCAGTCCATGCCAGCGCTGATTTCTGGATTTGAATATGACATCTTCATTTCCTACCGTCAGAAAGACAATGGTGGTGAGAAATGGGTCACGCAATTTGTGGAGGCACTGCGTATTGAGCTGGATGCGACTTTCAAGGAAAAAATATCGATCTATTTTGATGAGAACCCACATGACGGCCTCCTGGAGATGCATGATGTGGGAAAGAGTCTTGAAGGCAAGCTCAGGTGCCTGATTTTCATTCCGGTTCTGTCACGGACTTATTGTGATCCGGAGAGCTTTGCCTGGAAGCATGAGTTTTGCGCTTTCAATAAGCTCTCCAGGTTGGACGATTATGGAAGGGACATAAAAGCAGCCAATGGAAACGTGTCGAGCCGGATTCTTCCTGTGAGAATCCACGAGCTTGACCCGGGGGATAAGGCATTGGTGGAGTCGGAACTTGGAAACGTATTGCGTGCTATTGACTTCATCTACAAATCAGCCGGCGTTAACCGCCCTTTGCGTTCAAGTGAAGAAAGGCCTCAGGACAATCTTCTAAAAACTAACTATCGTGATCAGATCAATAAACTGGCTAACGCGATAAGGGAGATTGTCACTTCCATGCAACAAAAGGGGGTTCTTGGTAATAGTTTGCAATCCGCTCCTGCGACGAAGCAAGTTCTTACTTCTCCTGGGCTGACGAAAAAAATACTTGCAGCCCTGGCGGTTATGGTTTTAGTAGGCGCCATACTCTTCTATTTCAAATATTCCTCCAGTGTTTTGAATGATCCTGCCGATTCAGGGATTGCGGTATTGCCATTCAGAAACAATACGGGCAACAAGGATCTTGACCCTTATGGGTTGGGGATGGCCTCGGCCATCCGGTCCAGATTGTCGCAGAGCAAGAGTTTTGAAATGGTATCATCGCTTCAGGCCACGATTCCGTATAAAGAGACACAGAAGTCTCCCCGTGAAATTGGTTCCGAGCTTGGCGTCAACTACTTTCTTTCAGGAATCTATCAAAAGGATGGTGAGAAGATCATGGTGGATGTTGAATTGGTGGATGCTGAGAACGGCAGGGTGGTCTGGACCTTGCCAATAGAAAACCGACTTGAGGATATTTTTGATATTCAGGAGAAGATTGCTTCGCAGGTGCTTAGCAAGTTCACGCATGAGACAGCAAGCCCGGTTATTGAATCTTCTACCAGCAATCTTGAAGCATATACGCATTATGCGCGGGGGTTGGGCTTAAGAGCCAAACCACAATTTATTGGAGAGTATAAGCAGACATTCCTGGAGGCTTTTGATCCGGCAAGAAAGGAATTTGAACAAGCCGTACGGATCGATTCCAGTTTTGTAGATGCATGGGCCTCACTCGTTGAGGTGGCGGCCCTGGAGTACCTTAATGAACCTAAATTGGAAAACAGGAGAAAGATTGAGGGTTATATGGAGTACATCAACAGCCACTTCAACGCTTCAAGTCGGTATCCCTATATACTGGGACTTTATGCCTACAGGGTGACCCACGATTATGACCAGGCGCTGCATTTCCTCTTCAAATCACTGGAGTCTGATCAGGAGAATGTGGAAGCGCTGCATTTGATTTCGCATGTCTACAAAAGGAAACATGAATTTCCCAAAGCCATTCAGTACATGCAGAAAGTCCTTGCTCTCGATCCGAACAATTTCGTGTATTGGGTTGGTTTGAATGAGACTCTGTTGCAAATGGGTGATTACTCTGATGCACTTAAAGTCGACCTGAAAGCTTGGGACCTGGGCGATACAACCTATGCAAGGGCAGACGATATTATGTGGTTGGCCATAAAGACCCGCACCTTTCCAAACTCTATTCCCCCACGCATACGGGTGATGCTTGGAAACGACTTTACAATGTGGACGTACGCCATCAACCGGAACTGGGAAATGGCAAAGCAGATTGCAAAAGTGAATCATAATGACTGGCGTCTTATTGATTTCCACCTGAATCTCCGACAGGATGATTCCGCAGCAATGGTGGCCACACGGGCTTTGACCAAGGATCCCAATGACTACCTCCTTCTTGCAGCCTCAGGCCAGAAGAATAAAGCTCTGAGTGTGTTAAAGAATTTGGCCGATAAGGCAGGTCGCGATGATAAGTTTGGGAGAGCCATTCTTTTGTGGGGCGAAATACATTGTCTCACAACGGCCCGCGACTTCCCTGCTGCGACGGAAAAGCTGCTTCAGTTGAATCGTGAGTATCCGGCTTTCGGTGACTACGGAAGTTTTGAAGATGATCCTATCTTCGACCGGGTCAAGAAGGACTACCCACCGTTTGCGGATGCTGTCCGCAATCTTAAAAGACAACCCCTGCCAGACTTAAGTGCAGTGATTAGGTTTTAACAAATCTTTATCTCGCTCAAAGCTGCCAGGCACAAAGCCATGGTTCTTTGAAGACTTCGATGCTCTTGAATTGATCTTTGCGTTCTCTGCGCCTCTGCGTGAAACTATTCTCCTCTCTTCCGGAACTGCCCCGGATAAACCCCCTCCACTTTCCTGAACACCCTGCTGAATGTCGAGCTGTCCGGAAAACCAACCGCTGATGCCACCATCGCGAGGGGCATCTCCGTCAACTTCAACAACTCCTTTGCCCTGTCCACTTTCACCTTGCGCAGGAACTGCACAGGGGTCTCGTTGAACACCTCCCTGAAGAGCCGCAGAAAATGGAATTTGGACATGCATGCCGCCGCCGCCATCTCCTCCAGGCCCGGTGAGCCTGCAGGTGAACTGTATATGAGATCCCTGGCTATCAACAGCCTCCTGAGAATTTCTTTGCGTGTTGAGGTCTTCTGCAAGGAAACGCGACCGACATCGGCTTGAAGTTTTCTTGTGTGATTTACGAGGAGTTCCAGCAGTTCAAAAAGCAACACCTCTTCATGTTGAGGATCCTGACCCGACGTTCGGATGGCTTCTATTTTCTGACTAAATGAGGCGTCGATGGGAATGAGGAAATTATGAAAAGTGGTCGTGTCTTTACCAACATCTTCAAAATCACCTGCAGGGTTGAAAAGTACTGCGAGAGTCCTTCGGCTGAAATCTTCTCCAAAATGAATATTGAAAGTCTCCGTCGCAGGCCCGTGTTGCTTACCCACCTCCAGGGTGTAGTGCTGGTGAAGATTGGTTAGAAAGAAGTAGCCTGGCGGCAACAGTATCCTCCGTCCTTCGACGGTCATGTTACTACTGCCCGCAAGGTTGGAGAAAAGGGAAAGGGGTCCTTTGATTTGGTCCCGCAC
>JBDHXU010000207.1:0-3938 GCA_039810905.1 Cyclobacteriaceae bacterium
GGCGGACGCTCCTTGATGTGGGGGAAGCAAACCTACCGGCTGTCACCAATGGATTTTGAAGCGAACGCAAAGGATGGATTTGGCGTGGACTGGCCGATTCGCTACGAAGACCTTGCCTCGTGGTATGACCATGTGGAATCATTCATCGGCGTCAGCGGCAGGGCAGAAGGTCTTGCGCAATTGCCGGATGGCAAGTTCCTCCCTCCCATGGAATTGAACTGCGTGGAAGAGCACTTCCGGGATCAGGTTGCTGAAAAGTTCAACGGGCGCAAAGTCACCATAGGCCGTGTAGCACATCTTACTGCGCCGCTTCCACATGATCCGAGTCGCGGGGTGTGCCAGAGCCGCAATCTTTGTGACCGCGGCTGTCCCTACGGCGCCTACTTCAGCAGCAATGCCTCAACACTCCCCTGGGCAGTCAAAACAGGCAACATGACATTACGCCCCCACTCGATTGTACACACTATTATATATGACGAAAAGCTCAACAAGGCCGTAGGTGTCAGGGTACTGGATGCTCAAACACGTGAAGAACTTGAATTTTATGCAAAGGTGATTTTCCTGAACGCGTCCACGCTGGGGAGTACATACATACTTCTAAACACCATGTCTTCGAGGTTTCCAAACGGACTGGGTAACGGCAGCGACCAGTTGGGTCGAAACCTTATGGACCATCATTACCGTGCAGGTGCCAATGGAAAAATTGAAGGATTTCTCGACAAGTACTACATCGGCCGCCGGCCAAATGGTATCTACATTCCCCGCTTCCGTAATGTGGGCAATGACAAACAGAAGAACTTTATAAGGGGGTATGGCTACCAGGGTGGCGCAGGACGTGAAGGTTGGTGGCGAGGCACGCAGGAAATGAAACTGAGGAGTGATCTGAAGGAAGCAATGAAAGATCCGGGCGGATGGACCATGGGGATGAGTGGCTTCGGCGAATGCCTGCCTTACGCATCCAACCGTGTGACTTTAAACAAGGACAAGAAAGATGCGTTCGGCCTTCCTACCTTAAACATCGACGCAGAGTGGAAGGAGAACGAAAAAGCCATGAGGGAGGATTATAAAAACTCGGCAGCCGAGATGCTGGAAGCGGCAGGCTTCAAGGATGTGACCACTTATGACAATCCGGATAACATTGGACTTGGCATTCACGAAATGGGCACGGCCCGGATGGGAAGAGATCCCAAAACATCGGTGCTTAACAAATGGAATCAGGTACACGAAGCGCCGAATGTTTTTGTCACGGACGGCGCCTGCATGACTTCCTCTGCCTGTCAGAATCCTTCACTCACTTACATGGCATTGACAGCCCGGGCCGCCAACTATGCTATAGAAGAGATGAAGAAAGGCAACCTTCGCTAAGCGTTGCCCTTTTTCAATAGATAATCATAAATCGACAATCTGCAATTATCAATCAAGGTCAGGAAGCCTTTGACATCTCCCACCCGATGATGCTTTTCTTACGAACAGCATCCCAGCGGTACTCACCCAGAATTCCATCCTTACGTATCACGCGGTGACAGGGAATGAGGTAGGCAATGTGATTGGACCCGACAGCAGAACCAACGGCCTGGAGAGCCTTTGGATTTTCAATCAGCCTCGCAATTTCCTGATAGGTTGTGACTCCCCCCATGGGCAGTCGCAACAGTGCCTCCCAAACCTTCACCTGAAAGTTGGTCCCTTTGACGAACAGATGAAACTTGTGGGGCAATTGTTTCTTACCGAAGATGCTTTCTATCAACGGAAGCGTGACCGACTGGTTCTGATGAAAAACAGATTGATTCCAATGTTCTTTCATGGCTTCCAGTTCCTCTTTGGGAGTTCCATGAGTCGATACAAAGGATAGCCAGCAAATACCGCGCTCTGTTGCTCCGATAAGACACGTACCGAAGGGCGTTTCATGAAAGCCGTATTCAATTTGGATTCCCTTTCCATGAAGTTTGTATTCCTGTGGCGTTACAGCCTCCAGGGTGGTGAAGAGATCGTAAACCCTGGACTGACTGGAGAGCCCGGCAGACTCTGCTGCCTCCACGAGATTCCTGGTTTGCTGTAGCTTTTCCTTAAGAAAATCGACCGTAAGAAACTGAAGAAATCTTTTAGGACTGATACCTGCCCATTCAGTGAAAATCCTTTGGAAGTGAAACGGGCTCAGGTGGACCTTCTCGGCCACTTCATCCAATTCAGGCTGTCGCTGAAAATTCTTTTCCAGGTAGAGAATGGCCTGCTCAATTCTCTGATAGTTGATATTTGTTTCGGTGGACACCATCATAAAGCTATTGTTTTTTGATGGATCAAAGGTGGCAGTCCGAGGCATGGCACTCAACCCGGAAGTTGCGGTAATGACACTGAGCCTTTTGCACGATTGGCCGAAACACGGGTTCCGGACCCATTTTAGCTTTCCAACTCCAATCACCCGTACTATATTGCCAACCCCAAACCATTCTGACTTATGAATAAACTCCTGTTGGTACTGCTTTGTGTTGCTGGCATGCTCCAGGTGAAAGGGCAGGCTAATTACGATACAGTCAAAATCCGCCCCCTCAAGATCGCCGATAACATCTACATGTTGAAAGGCGCGGGAGGGAATATCGGTGTGATGACCGGCAAGGATGGAACGCTAATGATTGATGATCAGTTTGCACCTCTCTCCAACAAAATCAACGGGGCTGTCAAAACACTGGATCCCGGCGAAATAAAATTCCTTATTAATACGCACGTGCACGGAGACCACTCAGGGGGCAATGATAATTTCAAACGCATGGGAGCAGCTATCGTGGCGCATGACAAAGTTCGGGAGCGCATGCTCACGGAGCAGGTAATCAAATCCAGGAACATGACCTTTCCGCCAAGGGAAAGGGATGCGCTGCCGGTGATTACCTTTTCTGACAAGCTCAACTTTCACTGGAACGATGAGGACATTGAGCTTATTCACATGGCTAGCGGCCACACTGATGGCGATGTGGTGGTCCATTTCAAGAAGGCCAATGTCTTTCATACCGGCGACACATTTGTCAGATATGGTTATCCGTTCATAGACGTTAGCAGCGGCGGTTCCTTTGCGGGATTTGTCAACAACCTGGATGTGCTGCTCTCCATGGTGGACGATAATTCGAAAATCATTCCTGGTCATGGCGAACCGGCCACCAAGGCAGACTTGAAAGCACTCAGAGACAAATTGGTTGACATTCGCGATCAGGTACTGGCTGCGCTGAAGAGGGGAAAGAAAGTGGAGGACATTCCGGGTTTGGGTATTACTGACAAATATGATGCAGAGCTTGGTAAAGGATTCCTGAAAGGAAAGGACTTCACATTGGTGGCTGCAGAAGAACTGACAACTACTTTGCCGACGCCAAAGAAGAAGTAACAATTCAGATAACCCCGGCAGCACGCCGTTCTTAACCACATTTCTTGCATCTCCTGTAGCCGGCTTTGATTGCCTCTGCTTCACTTGAGAAAAAGACTCTGTTCTCCCGCTTCATTCTTTTCCCGGAAGAGCAATCGAGCTTGCCGTATATTTTGAGCCGCAGGTTCCCACCGAAAACTATGCGGCCATCCCGTATCATCAGCCGCAGGCTTTCCTTGCTGATTTCTGAATGAAGTATCATGCAGCATCATGGAAAATGATTCCCAGCGCGCTTCGGTTACCCTTTGTGATGGTGCTGACGCCGTGTTTCATTCTGCTTTTGTAAAACCCCCGGCTTCCCTCCACCGGTCTGAAATTCGTTGTGAAGATAATGGCATCTCCCTGTTGGGGATGAATTACATGTGCCCTCGATTGTGCCCTCGGTAACTGTTCTGTCATTACAAATTCTCCGCCTTCAAAGTCTTTACCCTGATCGCTGAGTACAAATAATACCTGGAATGGGAAATACACTTCGCCATACAAATCCTGGTGCAGCGTATTGTACCCGCCCTCGCCATACCTGAGGATCAGA
>JBDHXU010000208.1:0-3876 GCA_039810905.1 Cyclobacteriaceae bacterium
GCCGGGTATCAACAGTACGCCGGTAACGCCGAAATCACCGTCAATATTTTCCAGGTATTGATAATCAGAAGGCGTAAAGTAGCTGGTTACCTGAAGCGTTGCTCCACTGGGGGTCAACCGCAATGCGCTCTCCGATCGGTTGGTCAGATTGGTAGGATCCGTACCGACGCCTACAGATCCGTTCCCAACGCCTACGTAAAGATTCCCATTTTCATCTGCAGCAATGCCGGCTGCAGACATCCATATACCGCCTTTGTAACCTTCCGGGGTGGTATTGTAAACAATTTTTTGCTGGAGTGTTGCAGCATCGTAGCCGATAATCCAACCGTGATACGGATCACAATCGCCATGCGACGCCCATGCGATGTACACAATCCCATTGAGGAGCAACAGCCCCGAACGCTGGTTCTGTTTAAGGGCATCAAAGTTGATTTTACCGCCAACGCTGCCTGATCCATTCCCTGTTACTTGTGCCGCAATTTTGACAGGGCTGTTGGTTCGCTCTGCGCCGGTTCGCACATCAAGTGCATGGAGGTATTGCTCAAATCCGTTTGATAAGGAATAGCTTTTTACTACGACATAAATAGTGTTTGCCAGGGTATCGATCACCGGTGTGCCCACAATTCCCATATTTCCGGAGAAATCGTTATAAGCTCCGCAGTATGGATTCATGTCGGTGTTCATGACTGCCCGGGCTCCCGATGGTGAAAGTTTTACTTGCCAGTACGGGCTGGCTATCCTGGCGGAGTCCGCGTCGAATGCATATACGGAATTGTTGACCGTCGCGACGAAAACCACATTTGGATTCCCCTTGCCCGGAATGTTGACGTGTCTCATCAAAAGGGGCTGTGCATAAATCTGGTCATCCACTGGTCTGCTATAAAGAAGTCCAAATGACCCCGGCTTAACGTTGCCGGTAGTCAGTCTGTACTCGTGGTTATACCATCCCGTACGCCCCGCGTCTGCGTGTTGTGTTACAATGCTGGGTTGTGCGAATAAATAGTGAACTATTGGAAGTGTTAACAGTATGATACTCGACTTTTTCAAATGCATTCGTTGCTACAATGTACAAAAGATTCACAGCGAAAGAATTGTTTCTATCGGCGCAACTTATTTCACTCTCCTGTGTAGTGGCGCTGGAGGATCAACTGGCGAGAAATGAAATGCCGCCGAAGAGGGTGGCTCCCCATTGATTATCTTTACTTTCTCTAAACCTGACGAAAATGTCTGCACTCCGGCCGTTCAATGTCATGAGCGTGATCCTGTTAGGTGTCACACTTCTTTCCTGCCAGCAAAAGCCTTCCCCCGATGCCGTTAAAGCTTTTGAAAGCATTATCCCAAACCCGGTGTCTGCCCAAATGGATGGAGGAGTCTTCATCCTGGAACCTGAGTCGACCATTTCGGTGGATCCTGGACACAATGAAGCGAAGACTGTAGCCGCTATGCTGGCTCAAAAGATGAGATCAGCTACCGGATTTAAAATCAATGAGGAAGAAGGAAACATTGATGCAGCCATTGTGCTTGCCATCGTATCGGATGCATCGCTTGGCAAGGAGGGTTATGAATTAAAGGTCACACCGGAACAAATCACCATTTCTGCGAATCAGCCGGCTGGCCTGTTCTTTGGTACCCAGACCCTTCGTCAACTATTCTCCGACAAGATCGAGAATTCCATAGTCCAGCAAGGTCCATGGGAAGTGGCTACAGGGGTGATAAAAGATCACCCATCATTTGAGTGGCGCGGATCCATGTTGGATGTCGCACGTCATTTCTTCGGTGTGGATGACGTGAAGAAATATATAGACTACATCAGTCTGTACAAAATGAACATTCTCCATTTACACCTCAGCGACGATCAGGGGTGGAGAATTGAAATCAAATCATGGCCCAACCTCGCCCAACATGGCGGCAGTACACAGGTGGGCGGAGGAAAGGGAGGCTATTTCACCCAGGATCAATACAAGGATATAGTCGCTTATGCTGCAGCCCATTACGTCACCGTGATTCCCGAGATTGACCTTCCAGGTCACATCAACTCTGCGCTTGCATCCTATGGCGAATTGAACGGCGGCACGGTTGTACCGAAAGAAGGTCGCTACGTAGATACAAGCACACAGGGCATACTCGGTGAGAAATCAAAACCAACAGAACTCTACACAGGCATAGAAGTAGGCTGGAGTACCCTGAGGGTGGAGAAGAAAGAATCCTTCAAATTTGTGAGCGATGTTCTGGGAGAGTTGGCGGCCATCACGCCCGGACCGTATCTGCACATCGGCGGTGACGAAGCCCATGTCACAGCCAAACCGGATTACATCAATTTCATCAATCGTTTCAAGGACATTGTAAAGGGCTACAACAAGATCATGGTGGGGTGGGAAGAAATTGCCCAGGGTGAGATCGATTCATCAGCTGTAGCACAGCACTGGGCAAATGAGAAATACGCCAGGATGGCTTTTGACAAGGGCGCCAAAATAGTCATGTCACCTTCAAAGAAAGTGTACCTCGACATGAAATATGATTCAACCACCAAGCTTGGCCTAAACTGGGCCAACTATATCGAAGCAGATACGGCATACAACTGGGAACCGGCCACACGCTTAGGTGATGTGGACCCCCATCAGATCCTTGGCGTGGAGGCACCCCTTTGGAGTGAAACCATTGTTACACTGGATGACATTGAGTTCCTGCTGTTCCCCAGGATCACTGCAGTAGCTGAAATCGGATGGACCCCTTCTGCAGGCCGCAGCTGGGACAGCTACAAGGTTCGTGCCGGCCGGCATAGCAAAAGATGGAAAGCTATGGGCATAGACTTCTATGCATCTCCACGTATTCCGTGGGAGTGATGGATCGACTTTGTTACTACAGGTGACATCAAATGATTAGCAATTTGGGCACATTTTGTTGAGTGATCATGCCGTAGTTTAGCGATGTCAATCATCAACAAACGCAAACCAATCGGCTATGGAATCATTAGCTCCCAATATCTTTATTCATGATATCGCGAGAACGATCGCTTATTATCAGCAGCTCGGGTTCTCTACCATTGCCCGCGTGCCCGAAGCCGGCGAGCCGGTGTGGGTCATGATGAACTGTGGTGATGTAAATCTCATGTTTCAGACCTTTCAAAGCGTGGAGGGAACGTTGCCTGTTGTACGCAGGGATGACGGAGGGTCCTTGCTGTTGTACATCAAAATGAAAGACATCCGAGCATTTTATAACCGGATCCGGGATCATGTTGAAGTGCTGAGCGGACTTGAAAAGACATTCTATGGAGCCACCGAGTTTTCCATTCGGGATATTAATAACTATATGCTGACTTTCGCGGAAGATGAATAGCAGAGCTGACCTTAAGCTCACCCCAGGTGAAAAGAAGATTCTGAGAGCGCATCATGTGCGTCAGGGGTTCCTGCACAAACTTGGTGTGGATACAGTCCAGCAGATGCTGGGTGTGTCCAGGACCCGCGCCATGGAACTGTGCGCAATGTCCGAATTCCGGTCTCTGCCAAATGTAGGTCCAAGGTTCGCGGAGGACCTTGTGTTCATGGGCTTTTATTCCTTACGGGATCTGAAGCTTGAAAACGGTGCCAAGCTGACTGACCGCTATGAGAAACAGGCTGGAGTCTGGGCAGATCCATGCGTGGAGGACATGTTCAGGATGGTTGTTCATTACGCGCGGCATCCTGGTGTTCATCGGAACTGGTGGGATTTCACGGCGGAGCGAAAGCAGTTTCGCGCAAAGTATGGCTACCCGCCAGACCGGCCCCGCAGGCCCTGGCATGAGTTGCCACAGTTCAGAGCAGCAACCAAAGTATCGGGAAAGAAAGAAGACACGCGCAGGGTAGTGTCATCTAAAGTGAAGTCCGCCGCCAAATACAT
>JBDHXU010000209.1:0-3786 GCA_039810905.1 Cyclobacteriaceae bacterium
GTGCCCCCCATCGACAGCATCACGTTTGATCAGGACAAGCGGATCAGAAACAATGAGACCATTTACCGGGCTGAGTTTTGGGCGACAGATCCTCCCGGTATCGGTGACGCATACTGGATCCGCTCTTACAAGAACGGTGTGCTTTTGAACAAGCCGTCGGATATCAATATAGCCTATGATGCATCATTCTCAGCCGGGGGTGCAACCGATGGGGTGCAGTTTATAACGCCTATTCGGAGGGGCATCAATCCCAACGACAACGATGCGAATGGAAATCCACTCTCACCATTCTTGCCCGGCGACTCGGTCAATGTGCAGATTCTATCGGTGACCCAAGCGGCTTTTGAATACCTCACCCAGGTAACTGTCCAGACAGACCGGCCGGGTGGATTCCAGGAATTATTTGCAAGACCGCTGGCAAATGTGTCTACCAATATTGTGAATGCGAAGAGCAGCGGGAGCAAAGCACTAGGCTTCTTCAATATCTCGGCAGTATCAATCCGGGGTAAGAGATTCAAGCAATAGAAAACCGTACAAGGATGTTCCCGAAAACCCCGTGATTTTAATGGCCGGGTTTTTTGTTTTGAAACGCTTGGCGTAGTTTCAGGCGCAAATAATCTTTCATGCGAGGCACAGCCGGTGTGATCCTTCTCTTACTCTTCTCAGTGCCTTCGCTGGCGCAGGAATCGGTAACACAGGAGACCAACGCACCCAGTGTAAGATGGTATCAACTCAACACGCCGAACTTCCGCATTCTGTATCCCAAAGGTTTCGACGATCAGGCACAGCGCGTTGCCAACAGCCTGGAGACTGTAAGAGAACCTGAAGGCCACACGATGGGTACGGTTCCCAAAAAGATTTCCGTCATTCTTCAAAATCAATCTTCGCTCTCCAATGGTTTTGTGACACTGGCGCCGAGAAGGTCAGAATTCTATACCATGCCTTCGCAGAACTACAATTTTGTCGGGACGAATGACTGGCTGAACATCCTTACTTCGCACGAGTACAGGCACATGGTTCAGTTCCAGAGAAGCATAACGGGCTTCAACAAGGTATTCAATCTACTTTTCGGGCAGCAGGCCGTTGCAGCCATGGGATTCGCCGCCGCACCTCAGTGGTTCTGGGAAGGGGATGCTGTAGTAACTGAAACAGCCTTCACCAAAAGTGGGCGAGGGCGTATCCCGAACTTCGACCTGGTCTTCAGGACAAATTTGTCCGAGGGGCGGGTATTCAATTATCACAAACAATATCTGCGGTCCTATAAACACAATATCCCCAATCATTATGTGCTGGGCTACAATATGGTGTCTTATCTGCGCCAGAAGACCGGGGACCCGATGATATGGGAAAAGGTGACCGGTAGGTCATGGGCCACACCATTCATACCCTTTGCCTTTTCCAATTCCTTGAAGAAAGAAACTGGCATGTACGTGACCGATTTGTACCGCGAAATGGCTGGAGCACGTCAAAAAGAGTATGAGGCCATGACAAAAGGCCTTGCATTTACCCCATTTGATCGCCATACAGTCAGGACTACCAAGGCATATACGGATTATTCCTTTCCCCAGCCGCTCGATAATGGCAATGTGGTGGTCACTAAGTCCGGCATTGGGGATATTGAGCAGTTGGTTGTCCTCACGCCGGATGGGAAGGAGCTTAAGCGTTACGTTCAGGGAATCATCAACGATGCTGGAATGCTGTCGGCCGCTGGTCAGCGCGTAGTCTGGAATGAATACCGATACGATCCCAGGTGGCTTGTAAGAAATTACTCTGTGGTGAAGGGGTATGATTTCAGGACAGGACAGACCCGTGTGCTCTCCAGGCATGCACGATATACCGGTGCAGCATTATCGCCGGACGGAACCAGAGTGGCGACGATCCGTTCGGCCAATGATTACACCTTGCGGATGGTGATACTGGACTATGCCACGGGCGATGTTCTCGCCGAAATGCCGAATGAAACCAATGATCAACTCAGCATGCCCCGGTGGAGCGAGGATGGTCAATATGTTGTAGCGCTGAGAATCAATAACAAGGGCAAGACGGTAACACGCTTCAGGATTTCGGATGGATCGCATGAAGACCTTTTGCCTTGGTCACAGGAGAATATAGGTTACCCTGTACCCTATAAGAGCTTTTTGCTATTCAGTTCGCCAGTGTCAGGGATCGACAATGTCTATGCCTATGACCTAAGCAAGGGAGCGCGTTACCAAATCACTTCCTCCAGGTACGGCGCCTACAATCCTGCCGTGTCAGCCGATGGTCAACGCATCTACTATAATGAGCAAACGCGCGATGGATTGGATGTTGTCAGCGTTCCTTTTGATTTAACTGCCTGGAGGACGGGCGAGTTCCTCCCGTCTGCTCCCCAGCCATTTCAGCAGATGGCGGAACAGGAAGGTCAGATATCCATATTCGATCAGCTTAAGAATGAGAAGTACCCGGTTACCCGATACCACCGCGCGGCAGGCATGATTAATCCGCACAGTTGGGGGCCATACTTTACCAATTCGCTTACCAGGATCAACCTGGGCGTTGCTTCCAATGATATTCTCAGCACCACCTCGTTGAATCTTGGTTACACCTTTGACATCAATGAGCGAACCGGCTTGTGGAATGCCGGCTTGAGTTACCAGGGTTTCTTCCCCATCCTCGATGCGAATGTCAGCATGGCGAATCGCTCAGCAAACGAAGGAGAGCTGACTTACTACGAAAAGGTAAACGGCAAGAATGTAAAGAAGACCGGCAACCTGACCTTCACCTGGGAGGAGAAATCTGTGGTCTCAGGCATCCGCATCCCGCTTTTGACGACGAGTTCCAAGTATGTAGGGAATGTCACTTTTTCAGATTATGTCGGGGCCACGCACATATCGAACTTTAAGAACTCGCTTGTGCCTTCCGGCGGGAGGCTGATCACACCTGACTCAGCCATGTACTTCTACCGCGACTACCAGGGAAACGGCAACCTGGTCTATAATCAATTCGGAATATCAGCCTACCGCTTGATGAAGCAAAGCAGGCGTGATATTTACAGCAAATGGGGCCAGACACTTTTTCTGAATTACTATAATACACCGTATGGTGGCGATTACAGTGGAGAGCAGTTTTCATTTTACACCCAGATGTACTTCCCCGGATTGTTCAAACACCATTCCATCTGGGGATGGTGGGCATACCAGAAGTCTGCCATTCCTACGGTTAATCTTAGTACAGGTGAGGGCCTGGATAATTACGTCTTCAGAAATCAGATACCCCTGGTACGTGGACAATCGGTTATTCGCACGCAGGACATGTACACCATGTCGGCAAATTACACGCTGCCGTTGTGGTACCCGGATATTGCCATGGGCCCAGTATTGAATCTGCAGCGGCTTCGGGGAAATGCTTTCGTAGATTACGGTTACGGAAGATCTGTATACAAGAGTACCTACTCAATGATCTACACTTCATTCGGAGGCGAACTCAAGATGGATATCAATGTCATGCGCTTCCTGCCCCAGTTCAGTGTTGGAGTTCGGTACAGCTATGGTTATACCGAGCAACGGGTCAATGGGGCTACCAACTACCGTGTTGGTTCCGGCATGTTTGAAGTGCTCCTCGGCAGCTTCAATTTCTGAGCCAGAACGGGCTTTAACTATCCAGGAAATTCCTTCCATTTGTTATTTCTGAAGCGTCTTTTTGAAACTGTAAAGGTTGCTTGAAAATCGGTTCTTTACACCTATTTTTGGGCTGTTTTCCTAAATAAAAAAGCATGGCTGAAATTGTCCTGATGCCCAAGATGAGCGA
>JBDHXU010000210.1:0-3731 GCA_039810905.1 Cyclobacteriaceae bacterium
CCTTCTTCCATTCCCGGAATCAGGTTTCCCTCCCCGTGCAGATACCATAACGGATCGCGGCCCGCACTGCTGTCGAGAACGTTACCGGAATTGTCTTTGAGGGTGTAATGGATGGCGACTACTGCGTGCTTCGCAATTTTCATGGTGAGGAGCTTTAAAATGTCGGTCGAAGGTAAGCAATTATTCGACGTCTCTTCCCTCCTGGAATTCAACTTCAAATGGAATCAGGCGGCGTGGGCTGAAAACTCGACTGTGAAAATGGAACCTTTGCCTGATTCACTTTGCACGCGGATTTCACCCTTCATAGCCTGCACAAATTCCCTCGAAATGGCAAGCCCAAGACCTGTTCCGACGGCAGACCCCGGAACCTGGAAGAATTTGTCGAATATTCTGGAGATATACCGGGGCTCGATCCCCTGACCGTGATCCTGAATGCTGATGCAGACTTTGTCCCCCGCAACGAATGTCCGGATACCAATGCTCTCATTCTCCGGACTATATTTTATTGCATTGGTAAGCAGGTTGATGAGAACCCACCGGGTCTTCTCCTGGTCCAGTAGGAGCGATGGCAAATCTGGCACGGCGTCGAAGTGAATGGCAACCCCCTTGCGGTCCGCCTGGAACTTGACGGATTCAATGGACTGCTCGCAGATGTTGTTCAGTTGGTGAGGCTCCAAATGGAGATGGAGGTTTCCTGTTTCCGCCTGGGACATATCCAGGAGCTCGTTGATAAGTTTGGAAAGCCGGTTGCTCTCTTCCTTCAGTGTGAAGGAGATCTTCCTATGTTCTTCACCAAGAGAACCCAGCCGCTCATCAGTCAGCAACTGCGCGCACATCTGAACCGATGCCACTGGTGTTTTGAGTTCGTGAGCAATCGTAGCGATGAAGTTGGTTTTTGCGGTATCCAGTTCTTTGAAAGAAGTGATGTTCCTGAGGAAAATCACTTCTCCAAGTTTGATTTCATCGGTCTCACCAGTCGGGCGATGAGAAATGGAAATACTTTCTTTCTTGAAAAAATTCTCCTTTCCATCTACCACGATGTGCATCAGGTTGTGGTCCGTATCATTTTGTTCAATGCGGATGATATCCCGCATAAGATCGTTATGAAGAGCGATGTCAGGTGCATATTTGTCCACTACTTGTTCCTGTGTGAGGTTAAGGAGCTGAAGCGCCTTTTCGTTTGCAAACATGATCCGTCTCTTTTCATCCAGTCCTACCAGGGGGTCTGATATACGGTTGATCACAGTTTCAATCCTTTTTTTCTCAAAAAGGATGCGGGCCAGATTGCTGTGTTCATATTCATCAAGTTTTTCAGCCATTTGGTTGAAGGCCGTGGCTAATTCCTCGAATTCGTCCTTGCGCGAGAAATGGAGACGTTCTTCGTAATTTCTGTTTGCAATTGCCTTAATGCTGTCTGTTAATTGCACAATTGGGTCTGCGATGTAGGAAGGAAAGTTGATGATCAGCACGAATGCAATAATTCCAAGCAGACTGGAAATGGTGACGAGGTAGTTGATGGCTTCTGATGCTTCTTGTTCTGTCTTGCGGTTCTTCAGTTGTATGGCAGCCATGTTGACCCTTTGAATGGCCAATGCATGCTTCCTGACTTCCACCAGATTCAAGCTGTCAGGACGTCGCAGCAGATTTTGTATGTCCTGTTTCAGTAAAAGAGTGAGTTCTGCTTCACCGGGTTCCGTAATATTGGATTCCTGCAGTTTCAGATATTTCATCATTTCCGCCTCCATGTAGCTCCGGTTGGCTGTGCTGTCAGAGGCTGCCATCAGCTGCTGCATATATTCCAGTGACTCATAGTTGTTTCGTATGATATTGCCGCTTTCATTTCTGATATTCTGGATGGAATAGATGCCGATAAGTCCGGTCACAACCAGAAAGGTGAACATGATTAGAACGCCGAGTCTTGCTTTGGCTTTGATCTTCATGGTTGAAGTTTTGCGCGGAATTATCAGGAAAGAATGATCAAATCTATATCGGACTTTGACAGTTTGTTCAACAATTGGTTGAATGAATTCGTTCTCAAAATAAGTTGCAGCAGATTCATGTGAGGCTTCCCTATGCAAATGGTGGTGATGCCTCTTTCCTCAGCGGCCTTGACAATGGATGAAGAGATGTGGTTGCTTTTGATCTGAATTACCTCGGCGCCAAGCTCAGTCGCCATTTTGAAGTTGTTAATAAGGTGCCTTTGTGTGGCAAGATTTATACGATCCGCACTTTCGCTGTCTGTTTGTACATAGAGCACATACCATTTTGAATTGTAATAGCTGGCAAGCCTGGCGGTTTTCCTTATAATCATCTTCGCAGTTTCATGACTGCTGCTGATACAGGCGAGAAATCGCTCATGCCTCAACTTTCGATCCTGCGATACTTCCACGTCTACCTTACGCTCCACCTGTGCGGCCACCTCTTTTAGCGCCAACTCCCGCAATTGCAGAAGCCGTTCCGGCTGGAAGAAGTTTCGCTGTGCTGTTTCAATTTTTTCAGGTTTGTAGATTTTTCCTTCGCGAAGGCGTGCGATCAATTCATCCGCGGTCAGGTCGATGTTCACCACTTCATCGGCCATTTGTATCATGCGATCAGGGACGCGTTCCCTGACCTCAATGCCGGTGATGTCCCGGATTTCATCGTTCAGGCTTTCAATATGCTGTATGTTGATTGCGCTGATGACATTGATCCCGGCATCGAGTATATCGACGACGTCCTGCCACCTTTTCTCATTCTTACTGCCTTCCGCATTGGTATGTGCAAGCTCATCCACCAGGACGACATCAGGTCGATCGTTAATGATGGCCTGAACATCCATTTCCTCCAGCTCTTTTCCTTTGTAGAAAAGCCTCTTCCTTGGAATCAATGGCAGACCGGCCATCAGGGCTGAAGTTTCAGCCCGCCCGTGCGTTTCGATATACCCGACTTTGACATTAACCCCGTTCTTCAAAAGATTGTGCGCCTCCTGCAGCATGCGGAACGTTTTACCCACACCGGCGCTCATTCCAATGTAGATCTTGAACCTTCCCCGGCGCGACCTTTTGATAAGGTCCAGAAAGTGCTGAACGGAATCCTTCTTTTCCATCGTCACTGCATTGCAATCATGTTGCAGCAAGTCTTTGTCAGAATCTTACGAGCATGGCCAGAATAATTTTGTTTTCTGATCTCACCAGGTCGGGTCTCCAGGCAGGGTCCAGGGGAGTAGTCGTCATGCCCGTCTGTGAAGTTACGCCTCCATGCCCGGCAAAATAGGGCACACTGGCATCGCGATGAACAAATTCCAGACGGTAGGTCATAGACTGGGACGGCATGAAGTCAATGTTGGTTGAGCAGTCCCATGCCTGAAATTGATCACCGGGGTTGGCACTGAATGGAAATGCGCCTGCCGTTTGTGTTGGATTATTAGGATTAGGCAAAGGGCTTGCCTGCCCTGTGGGATACAAAACCAGGTAGCGCCCGGGATTCTTCATGACTCCGCCACCAACCGTCCAGGCGAATCTGGGTCCAAACCACACTCTGTTGTACACCATTGCACTGAGAAAATATTGTGCGGGATTCGCTGGGTCCTTTTCATTAAACCCGTTCACTCCACCGCCTTTTTCATAACCGATATCGCCCGTCATGGAAAATGCCATCCTGGTTACACCGCTCTTTTTTCCGGGCTTGTTGAAATACCTCAGCAATACACTATTGTCGGAGTGAACCCTGATCCTGTCGGGAAGGCCGGCGGC
>JBDHXU010000211.1:0-3603 GCA_039810905.1 Cyclobacteriaceae bacterium
ATGGCAAGATCATAGGTGGCATCTTTGACTGTCTTCCAATGGCACTCTGCGAGAATGTAGGGTCTGGACATGATGATCCGTATCTAGAAGTTGGGCGACAACAGATATTTCGCGTAGAACTCGTCAATCACCCTGACTGCTTCCTCAGGTGTGTCCACCAGGTTGAACAATTCGAGATCATCCTCTGCTATCATGGCCTGTTCCACCAAAACTTTCTTGAACCAATCGACCATTCCTCCCCAGAATTTCCTTCCAACCATCACGATGGGGAAACGTCCGATTTTTTTTGTCTGAATGAGTGTTAACGCTTCGGTCAGTTCATCCATTGTTCCAAAGCCGCCGGGCATGATGATGAAGCCTTGCGAATACTTTACAAACATCACCTTCCTCACAAAGAAATAATCGAACGTGATGAGCTTGTCTGCATCGATGAAAGAATTTCCTTTTTGCTCAAAGGGAAGAAAAATATTAAGCCCCACAGATTTGCCGCCCGCGCGGCTCGCACCTTTATTGCCTGCTTCCATAATACCTGGCCCGCCTCCTGTAACCACACCGTATCCATGCTGAACCAGCCGGTACGCAATCTCCTCTGCCGTCTTATAGTACGGATGGCCGTGTTTTACCCTTGCCGAGCCAAAAATCGTCACGCAGGGGCCTATTTTGGCCAGTTTTTCAAACCCTTCGACAAACTCGCTCATGACCTTAAAAATCATCCACGAGTCCGAACTTTTGATTTCAGCCCAGTCTTTGTCTTTGAATGCTTTGCGTATACGATGCTCTTCTTCCAACGCCTGTTGAATCAGGTCTTCTCCGTTTCTTTTCTTCTTTGCCATAATGGTTTACATTCACAAACAAGATTCCAAGATAGACAAACGACAGAAAACATGAGCCGGATCAATGTGTTGAACTTTATACCGATCCTCCTGATCAGTGCTGCCTGTCAATCTCCATCCAGGCCATCCGGTGAATCGTGGGCCTTGTTGCCTTTCGAGAAAATAGATTCCGTAAATCCGGTTCTGTCGCCAGGGTCTTCGCAGTTTGAGTGCCCCATCAGAAAAGAGAAAATAGCCTGGGATGCCAAAGATGTGTTTAATCCTGCCGCCGTAGTCAGAGAGGGAAAAGTATGGCTGCTGTTCAGAGCAGAGGATACGGTGGGAAGATTTGCCGGCACGTCCAGGATTGGAGTGGCCGTGAGTGAAGATGGTCTCCACTTTGACAGGGATCCGGAACCTGTGTTCTATCCTGACGAAGATCCCATGAAAGGCCTTGAATGGGAAGGCGGCGTGGAAGATCCCCGCATTGTGGAAAGACCCGATGGATTGTATGTGATGACCTACACCGCCTATGACGGAAAATCGGCCCGTCTGTGTGTGGCTACTTCGCCAGATCTCGTAACGTGGAAGAAAGAGGGAACTGCATTTCCTCCGTCATACCTGCAAACCTGGAGCAAGTCAGGCGCCATCGTTGCTGTCCGTAAAGATGAAAAGATCGTCGCGACTCAAATCAACGGAAAATACTGGATGTACTGGGGCGACACGAATCTCTTTCTCGCCGCTTCAGATGACTGCATCCATTGGTCAGTGATGGAAGAATCTGGGAAACCAAAACCTGTATTACAGCCTCGTCCAGGCAAATTCGACAGTCGTCTTGTGGAAAGCGGTCCTTATGCAATTCTTACACAAGCCGGCATACTTCTCCTGTACAATGGAATGAACCTCGACACTGGCGGAGATCCCGCATTGCCGGCAGGGGCCTATTGCTCCGGGCAAGCTTTGTTTGATGCAAAGGACCCATCCATCATCATGAGTCGCATGGATGGTTATTTCATGAAACCTGATAAGCCTTATGAACAAACGGGTCAGGTAAACCAGGTTTGCTTTATTGAGGGTATGGTTCCTTTCAAGGGAAATTGGCTGCTTTACTACGGCACTGCAGATTCAAAGATTGCTGTTGCCTCCTCACCGCTTAAGTAGGAGGTTGGACAAAGCGCCGTCCAGATCAGGAAAATCAAAACGAAAGCCTTCTTGCAGCGTCCGCTGAGGTACTACCCGGCACCCGTTGACCACAATCTCGGACATCTGGCCAACCATCAGCCTTAGTACAAATTCAGGAACCGACGGCAACCATAACGGCCGGCGCAGAAGCCTGGCAGACTTTTCCGTAAGCTCACGATTGGTGCAGGGCTGATTGGTTACTGCGTTATATACGCCAGACCAGTTTGAATTCGTTACTGCCTCATGGAAAATTCTGCAAAGATCCTGAATGTGAATCCAGCTCATAATCTGGCGACCTGATCCCAGAGGTGCTCCGGCGAACCATTTGATAGGCCGCACAATTTCCTGCAACACTCCTCCCCTATCACTCAGCACCATCCCGATCCTGAGTTTCACCAGACGAATGCCCAATGTTGCCATGCCATCCACGGATTGCTCCCATTGGCTCACTACTTCAGCGAGGAAATCATCCCCTGCCGGTTGGGCTTCCGTCACACCTTCATCGCCGGTGCGAAATCCGTAGTAACCTATGGCAGATGCCGATAAAAATGTCTTCACCGCATGTCCACCTTTGGCGAGTGCGTCGTACAGCAGGCGGGAAGATTGAATCCTACTTTCAAGTATTTCTCTCTTCCGGCGGGCAGTCCAGCGCTTTTCTGCAACTCCGGCACCCGCCAGGTGGATGATTACTTCAGCATCTTTCAGCGCTCTGGCATCCAATTTGCCGTTCTGAATATCCCAGGCATAGCAAGGCACCTTGCCGGTTCGCGGTGAGCGTCCCAGGTGCACAACAGAGTGTCCTTGCTTGAGCAGGAATTCGGTCAACGCAGATCCAATAAGTCCGGAGGCGCCGGTAATAAGAATGACCATTGTCAAACAACTAAAATTTGAATCATCTTTACAATCAAGATAACCATTGAACCATGAAAAAGTTGGCATGGCTGCTGTTCATTTTTGTTCCTGTTTGGGTAATGGCCCAGAAGGTCACCGTTTCCAAAAAGTCTGAAAAGATCAAAAGTGAATCGGCGGAAGGATATAAATGCGAACTGGAAGGCAAGAAAGATGATGTAGCGGATGCTTGGAACAAATTCCTGAAAGACACTGGGAAACTTCGGTCGGGAAGCAGTTATTCCTTTGTGGAGCATCCCACATTAGGAAGCACCGTCTACACCACCGGCATATTGTATGCGGAGTGTGAAGGCAATGACGAAAAAGCAACCGTGTGGGCCGGGATTAAAGGGTCAGAGTGGACGGTAAATGATCTCGCTATGGTTGAAAAGCAGGTTGAAAATCTTGTCTACCAGTTTGGGGTCAAATACTATCGCGACAAGATTCAGGCACAGATAGATGAGAGCCAGCGCGCATTGGATGCCGTTGTCCGTCAGCAGCAAAGACTCACCACCCAGCAGAAGGACCTGACCATCAAGCTCAGCAACAACGAGCAGGAGAAGATTCAGCTCGACAAGGCCATTGAATCCAACAAACTGGAGCATCTGGTCACCATTCAGAAGATCGAGAATAACAAGAAGTCACAGGACTCCGTAGCACTTGCCGGAGAACAGATCAAGAAGGTGATAGAGATGCATAAGGAGCGTCAGCGGAAAGTGAA
>JBDHXU010000212.1:0-3550 GCA_039810905.1 Cyclobacteriaceae bacterium
TTATCCCACCTTTACAGATGTCATTGTCAAGGATCCGGCCACGGCCTTATCATTGAACAGGGACACCGTGTCATTCTTCCCCTTCAGAGCCAGAACGTATAAAAGTGGTAAATAGTGCTCGGGCGTGGGAACAGCCTGGCGAAAAGCCGTCCCTTGCTGGTCATAACGTATTAGAGCGTCATGATCCCCGGTCATAATGAACTGCTTCATTTTTGCTCCCGCCTCCTGCGCCCAGTCATAGACAAATCCGTCAGAATTTAGTTTATCCCAAGCCAGCAATCTCAGGTTATGCACCATATTCCCGCTGCCCACGATAAGGACGCCCTTTCTGCGAAGCGATGACAATTCGCGGGCCATTTCGTAATGATACCGGGCATCTCGCCCGTGATCCAGGCTCATCTGGATAACTGGGACGTCCGCCTTAGGATAGAGGTGTTTGATCACACTCCAAGCGCCATGGTCCAGCCCCCATTGATGATCCAGTCCCACCTCTGTCTTTTTTATCAATTCTTTTGTTGTTGTCGCCAGTTCCGGGTTGCCTGGCGCAGGGTACTGCACTTGATACAGTTCCTGCGGAAATCCGCCAAAGTCATGGATGGTTCGAGGATGCTCCATGGCCGTGACGTAAGTTCCTCTGGTCTCCCAATGAGCAGAAACGCAAAGAATAGCCTGTGGTTTGGGTATTCCGTCTGCAGTATTTCTGAATCCGGCTACAAACTCATTCTCCTCGATTGCGTTCATGGGACTACCGTGTCCCAGAAACAGCACAGGCATCGTGTCGGTGCTGTTCAGGGTTCCGGTTAATAGATGTATTGACTTAGCTTTCATGTTCTTTCCCCAAAAGGTTGAAGCAGCCAGTGTCAGAAGAAACTCCTTGCGATTCATATCCGGTGAGTCCGGATCAGGCAGACTGCTTTACAAACTGAACTTCGGCGCTGACCGCCACTTCGTCGCTCACCAACACACCGCCGGTTTCAAGCGCCGCATTCCAGTTCAGCCCGAAGTCCTTCCTGTTGATCTTGCCAGACAAGGAGAACCCTGCTTTGGTATTGCCCCAGGGGTCTTTGTTAATCCCGCCAAAGTCCACTGCCAGTGTGACCTCCTTTGAGACGCCCTTAATTGTGAGGATGCCCTTCAATTCGTGCCGTTCTTCATCGATTTTCTTCAAAGAGGTTCCCTTGAAAGTGATAGAAGGGTATTTCTCTACTTCGAAAAAGTCAGCGCTCTTGAGGTGACCATCGCGGGTTTCATCATTAGTGAAGACAGAAGACGCGTCAATCGTTGCCGCGATTGAGGCTTTTGTAAAGTCTTCACCTAACACCTCGGCACTGAATTTTCTGAATTCGCCTTTCACGTTGGTGATCATCAGGTGCTTTACCTTGAAGAGAATTTCACTGTGAGTAGGATCGATGATCCATTTCGTCCTGGTTGCTGTTGCGGTTTCCATATTCATTTGATTAAAAGTTGTACTTGATATTGAATTTGATTTTGGTTTCGTTTGTCGATGGCCCATTCCACGGCAGTGAGCACCCTGGTAGTCTCCACTACCCTTGAAAAGGGCATAACCACAGCCAGCCTGTCTGATAAGGAGCTTATACTGGTCGACTGGCGATCGGGTACACAGATAATGGTCTTGCCTGTAGCTACCTCTTTGATCTTCCTTGCGAGCGTGAGCAAGTCTGCCTCGGCGACAGCCAGAATGATCACTTCCGCCTCCCAACAAGCCTCTTTTGCACAATCATGGGTCAGTATTTCCGCAGAAAGTCCAGCGAGCTTTCGCTCAAGGTCGCTTAGGGCAGACCGTTCATCCGACATGAGCACCAACCTGCACCGCTTCCTGGCAAGTTCATACGCTAATGCAACTCCCTGCGGTCAGGTGGCTCCTACGATGGCTATAGTTATTGGCGTGGTCACTATTCTCTGTGTTTGATGACACAAAGCTATGATGACGACTATACGCACACCTTGATCTCAGATAATTTCGGACTTGATCCAGATCAAGAAAACTCAGGGCTTTTTGGATACCTGCTTACGTATGCGGCTTAGCGTCTCAGGTGTGACACCCAGGTAGGAGGCTATATGCTGAAGTGGAGCCCGTGAGATGATGTCCGGATTTATTTCCAGGAGCTTTCGATACTTGTCTTCCGCCGAATAATTTAGTGAAGCGACCAAACGCCGTTGAAGACTTACAATGTGATTTTGCATCAGAAGACGGAAATACCGTTCCATACCGTTAATGAGATTCAGCATTTCCTCCATGGATTCGCTGTTAAGGAGCAACAGCTCCGAATCTTCCAGTGCTTCAATGTTGTAGACGGCCTCATCGCCGCTGAGAAAACTGCTCAGGTCAGAAATCCACCATCCTTCACAAGCGAAAGACACAACCTGTTCATGTCCCTGGCGATCCACGCTGAAAGAACGGAGCATTCCCTTCTCAACAAATGCAATATATCTACAGACCTCTCCAGCATTTAGCAGGAACTGCCTTTTGCGCATCTTCTTCGGCACAAAGAATCGCTTGATTTTCTCTGCCTCGTTGTCAGCAAGTCCAACCCTGTCGCGGATACTGCTGAAAAGTTTTTCGTACATCACCAAGTGCTATATGACGTGAATGAAGGTTCTTCAGGACTGCTTCTTTCGGAATCTGAAGTAGGCAGAAACAGTAAGGGCATTAATAACAATGGCTACCAGATTCCAGAGTATTACCGGACGTGATGCTATTAGCAATCCGTAATAGACCCACAGTATCTGAAAAATGCCCATAATTCCCGCCATCCGTGGATTCATTCCCTCTGATGAACGCCGGCGCAGCATGGCCGTTAGATCAGGCAAAGCTGCAAAGGTCGTCCCCAAGCCTGCGAGGAATCCAACAATTTCAGACCTGCGCAAAGTAGGAATGAGTAGGCTTTGAGGATCTTCTGGTACGAGACCCTCACATCCAATCAAAAGCAGGCTTATTGTCAGTAAAATCAATACAATTCTCTTCATGGTCGGAAGTATCTAAGCATGATACAAGTTACATGATTTTAATCAGAGGGGTCCGGATCGCTCGTCATTCGTGGTGGCTCTAATGTCGGGTTAACTTTAAATGCCTTTCGTGTCAAATACGGAAAAAGCATCTGGATCAGGAATTGGATTCAAGATTTCATTAATTGAGTACACCGCTATCATCATCTAAAATCAAGCGTATGAATAATGAATTGGTAAGGCTTCAGGAAAGCGGGCCTAAGGCCCCCTGGAAAAAATGGGGACCCTATCTGAGCGAAAGACAGTGGGGTACTGTCAGGGAAGACTATAGCGATAATGGAGACGCCTGGAACTACTTTTCCCATGACCAAGCCCGGTCAAGAGCCTATCGTTGGGGCGAAGACGGATTGGCCGGAATTGGCGATGACAAATTAAAGTTGTGCTTTGCGCTTGCCTTGTGGAACAAGAAAGACCCCATTATCAAGGAACGCCTTTTTGGTTTGACCAATTCAGAGAGTAACCATGGCGAAGATGTCAAGGAATACTACTTCTACCTTGACAGTACTCCCACCCACTCTTACAT
>JBDHXU010000213.1:0-3509 GCA_039810905.1 Cyclobacteriaceae bacterium
CTTTCATATCCTTACAGTTAAGACCAGGCCGATCCTTCTCTGACATGAAGAAATTCAATCTATTCCTCTGCTTTATTGCCCTCCTTGCATTTTCCTGCGATCAAAAAAGAGAAGGCAAGCCCCGTGTTCTTGTCTTTGGAAAGCATGCTGCTTTCCGCCACCAGTCAATACCTGCTGGCATGAGCGCAATCAGGAAGCTCGGAGAGGAAAATGGGTTTGATGTGGATACCACCAAAAATGCTTCGGTGTTTACTGAGGAAAATCTTGCCAAGTATGCCGCCATCGTATTTATGAGCACTACCGGCGATGTGCTGAACCATCGTCAGGAAGCCGCTTTCGAAAGATACATTCAGGCCGGCGGCGGTTTTGTAGGCATTCATGCCGCCTCAGATACCGAATACGATTGGGGATGGTATGGCAGGCTGGTCGGGGCCTACTTCAATGGCCATCCTGAACAGCAGGATGCGCGCTTTGTCATAAGGGACAAAAGCCATCCTTCCACTTCCTTCTTTACCGACTCAGTCTGGCAACGAAAGGACGAGCTTTACAACTTCAGGAAGATTAGTCCGGACCTTCATATATTGATTACCATTGACGAGTCCAGCTATAAGGGAGGCACCAACGGCGCGTTTCATCCCATGAGCTGGTATCATGACTTTGACGGCGGTCGTTCCTTTTATACTGCCCTTGGGCATACTGATGAAAGCTATCTGGAAGACCTGTACCTGAAACATCTTCTAGGGGGACTTAAATACGCGATCGGTGAAAACCTGAAACCTGATTATTCAAAGGCTCACACACAGTTTCCCCCTGACGATGATCGCTTCACCAAAACACAGCTTGCTTTGGGCGGTGAATTTTATGAGCCCACCGAGATGGCCGTACTTCCCAATCTCGACGTGCTAATTGTTCAGCGGCGGGGACAAATTCTTCTCTACAAGAATGAAACCGGCAAGGTAAAGACCGTAGGGCACCTGGATGTCTATTGCAAAGCAAAGTCGGCGCCAGTTAACGTTGAAGAGGGACTGATGGGCCTTGCCAAGGATCCTCACTTCGAAAAGAATCACTGGGTGTACATGTACTACAGCCCGGTCGATTCATCCGTCAACAGGTTATCACGATTTACCTTCGAAAACGATATGATCAACCTGAGCACTGAGAAGACCATTCTTGAAGTGAAGTCACAACGTGAGATATGCTGCCATACAGGCGGCTCCATCGCCTTCGGGCCTGACGGACTTCTTTTCCTCTCCACCGGTGACAACTCCACTCCCTTTGATGAGAAGGGGCAGAAGTATGTCAATAGCGGTTATGGCCCGTTGAATGATACGCCAGGCCATCAACAGTATGATGCGCGTCGATCCTCAGGAAACACCAATGACCTCCGGGGCAAAATTCTTCGAATTCGTGTAAACGACGATGCTACCTATTCGATACCCGATGGTAACCTCTTTCCCAAAGGAATGGAAAAGACCCGGCCTGAAGTTTATGTGATGGGCAATCGGAATCCCTATCGGATTTCTGTTGATCAAAAAAACGGAAACCTCTACTGGGGGGAAGTCGGTCCGGATGCTTCCGTGGACAGCCTTGACACACGTGGCCCCAAAGGGTACGATGAACTCAACCAGGCCAGGAAGGCCGGATTTTTCGGTTGGCCGCTTTTTGTGGGGAATAACTACCCTTACCATGAATATAACTACGTCACTGGCAAAAGCGGACCCGCTTTTGATCCGGAGCATCCAGTCAACAATTCACGAAACAATACCGGGCTAAACAATCTCCCTCCCGTGTCTCCGGCATTCATATGGTATCCGTACGGGCATTCTCCTGACTTCCCTCAAGTAGGCGCCGGAGGACGTAATGCCATGGCCGGCCCCATCTACTACACAGACATGTTCCCGAAAGAAACCCGGCTGCCCGACTACTACAATGGCAAAGTCATTATTTACGACTGGATCCGCGGCTGGATGAAAGCTGTTACCCTTCTTCCAAACAGAGACTTCGATGAAATGGAACCCTTCGCTCCCGCCATCAAGACCAACTCTATGATTGACCTGGAAGCAGGCCCCGATGGCAGACTTTATCTTTTGGAATATGGCACGGGCTGGTTTACTCAGAATCCAGACGCCGGACTTGCGCGAATTGATTATAACGGGGGTAATCGTGCACCTAAAGTGAGGGCACTAAAAATTGACAAAACTTCGGGCCAGGTTCCGCTCTCTGTCAGAGCTAGCATTATTGCTACTGATCCGGACAAAGATCCTGTCAACTACCGATGGAAGCTCGGCAACGGTGAGACAATGGAAACCAAAACCCCTTCAATCGAATATGCTTACCGTCAAAAGGGATCATATTGGATTTCAGTGCAGGCCATCGACGATAAGGGCGCAGCAGGCCTGAGTGATTCAGTAAACATTTATGCGGGTAATGAAGCGCCAGAGGTAAGCATTAATGTTGAAGAAGGAAATCGCTCCTTTTATCTGCCGGGCGTTGCTCTCCGGTACAAAGTGATGGTAGCTGACAAAGAAGACGGCACGGTGATCGATCCGGAGCGGCTCGTAGTCTCTGCCGACTATATAGAAGGCGTTCGGAGCGACACCCTGCCGGCGGGCCATTTGCAAACCATCAATGGCAGGGCGCTCATGCAATCGCTCGACTGCAAGAGTTGCCACAAGGAAGCCGAGAAATCCATAGGTCCGGCGTACACCGATGTAGCAAAGAAGTACAAAGGGAAAACTAATGTGGAAGAATATCTCATAAAGAAGATCATCAATGGAGGTTCAGGTGTATGGGGCGAAACGGCCATGGCTGCGCATCCAGACCTGAGTACCGTGGATGCAAGCGCCATTGTAAAGTGGATCTTCACATTGGATAATAGTGCAGACAAAAAGAGCAAACTGAAATCAGCCGGAAGCATCACTCCTGCAGAGCAGAGACGGAACTCCGCACTTGTGCTTTCTGCAACTTACACCGATAAAGGAGGCGTTGATATCAAGCCACTTACCGGCTCTGCCCAACTCATTTTGCCGGGGAATGTGCACCGCCTAAACGGAAAGGAAGTTGTCAGAGGTTTTACTCGCTACAATGACGGCAGTACGAACTATCTGGTTATTCCGGGCAGTGATGCATGGTTCGCACTCAACGATATTGACCTTACCCATGTGGGTACCATCAATATTTGGCTCTCGTGGATCAAAGCGCCTACTGTGCCGGTAACATTCGAAGTAAGAGCAAGTGGTGCCGAAGGCGAATTGCTCGGCTCTGGTACACTTGCTGTGATGAAGACTAAAGAATCGCGGGGCAAGGTACCGGTTAAGATCAAGGCGAACAGGGGAAGTACGGATTTATACATTGTCTACCGCCTCGGTGCTTCACCCATCAGCGCTACTTCCGTCAGCGGTGTCGAGTTTCTCGGTATAAAGTAACCAGACACGTACATCGTTCTCTTACCATAACATCCCCAGGCTAATCTCAATCAGCAGCAATAACTCCTGTCTAAAATATTTTTT
>JBDHXU010000214.1:0-3444 GCA_039810905.1 Cyclobacteriaceae bacterium
AGCAACTTCAGCGACAGAAAGCCCAGACCCAAAGTGGCCACCACTCCTACTGCTGCTACGACCAGCGCGCGGACTCCAACTTTGAACAAATCCTGGATGCTTCCCTCGAGTCCCACCATAAAGAGAAGCAGTGAAATCCCGATCGTCGAGAAGAGCTGAATGGATCGGGCAAGATTAATCCTGGAAGCAGCGTGCCCTGACCCCATAAGATCAGAGAGTGCGGCTCGATCAGCGTCAGGAAGAGCAGGGTCCGACAGCACATGGCTTGTGGCCTCTGCCAGTGTCTTCCCTTCTTCTTCAACAGTTGCAACCACATGCTGGATCAGTTCCAGGTGGCGTACAACATGAACCACAGGGCGGTCCATCATAACCAATACAGTGCCCAGAAGGATTCCAATGACCAGTTCACCGAGAACTGTCGATAGCTTCAACTTGTTGGCAACAAAGCGACCCAGCAGGGCCGCGATGAGCACGATTCCAAAGGCTTCAAAGATCGGGGCCGAAACATCGCCATGATGTTCTTCTGCTGCAAGAGCAACCACCGGTGAGAGCAACAGTGCGTAAAGAAGAAAAATGAAACGGGACATGCAGTTGGAATAGGGCTACAATTCAAATACTTCTCCGATGCGTGGCAGTTGTGGCTTCAGCTTATGCTTTTTGGTGATGAGATCAGCCAAAGCCTGGCGTGGCCCATCTTCACCGTGTGTAATCACGACGCGTGGTTTGGCCGGCGCCAATGATGAAAACCAATTCATCAGATCTGATTGTCCCGCATGTGCGCTGAAGCCACCCAATGTGTGCACATTGGCCTTAACGATCTTCTCCTCTCCAAAGATGGAGACCTTGCTTGCCTTTTCCACCAATCTTCGGCCGAGGGAACCCACAGACTGGTAACCCACGATCAGGACGTGACAATTGGGATCGCTGAGGTTTCTCGACAAGTGATGAAGGATTCGGCCGCCATTGCACATGCCTGCCCCTGCCAGGATCATGCATGGTCCTTTGATGTCGTTCAATGCCTTGGATGACTCTGCTGTTGCACTTGGAACGAAGTATTGCCCGTCCAACGGAAATACACCTTTCCTCTTCAGTTCCTGGTATTCCTCATCGAGGAGATTCTGGTTCTCACGGTAAACTTCAAAAGCCTTGATGGCCATGGGGCTGTCGAGGTAAACCGGAAAGGGTTTGATCTTTCCGGCGGCAAAGAATTCCGCCATGTGATAGATGATCTGCTGAGACCGGCCGATGGCAAAACTTGGCACCAGGATTTTGCCCTTGCTCTCCGCCGCCATTCTGATAATACCTTCAAACTCTTTCAAGGTTTCATCATAAGACCGGTGATCCCGATCGCCATAGGTCGATTCCAGGAAGACCATATCAGCCTTCTGGAAATGGTCAAATGGATTCAACATGGGGAAGATGATCGGGCCGAGGTCACCGGAGAAACAGACAATTTTTGTCTTGCCATCTTCTTTCACGGTGACCTCTATACTTCCGGAGCCCAGCATATGCCCCGCTTCGATCCACCGGGCATGAATGCCTGGACCTATTTCCACCGACTCATTCAACTTCACAGGTCTTGCCAGGTCTTTCATTACCTCCACGTGTTCCGTATTGTAAAGAGGTTCTTTGGGTGGTTCCCCCTTCTTCCATTTCCTTTTGTTGTAACGGATGGCGTCTGCCACCTGCAGGCGAGCAGAATCCTGTAAAATAATTTGCGACAAATCCAATGTCTGGTCTGTGGCAAAGATCGGACTATCAAACCCGTATTTGATCAGCATCGGCACCCTGCCCGTATGATCCAGGTGGCCATGGGTTAAGAGGATGGCATGGATGAGGCTGGGTTTTACACCCTGCGGAAGCTTGTTCTTTTCTTCGGATGTTTTGCTTCCCTGGAACATCCCGGCGTCAACCAGAATATTGCACTTGTTGGCTTGAATGAGGTACGCTGAACCGGTTACTTCTCCGCCTGCAGCGCCTAGCACTTTGATCTTCATAGACTAGATAATTATCAATAGAGTTAGGTAGATGATCTGTTAATTCTTGCCTCGGACCTTCTTCAATTTCTTTTTCAATCCTGGAGGCATACTTCGCATTACCATGTCAAGCGCCTCCTCAGGAGTATCCACAATCCTGGCAAAGCCTATTTCTTCCTCACTAAACACACCCTGCGCAGCCATGAATGAGACAAAGTCCCGAAGCCCGGACCAAAACTTCTCTCCAACCAGGATGACAGGAAAAGGACCAATCTTCTTGCACTGGATCAGCGTGGTGGCTTCAAACAATTCATCCAATGTTCCAATCCCGCCTGGCATTACGATAAAAGCACAACTGTACTTGACCAGCATGACCTTCCGTACAAAAAAGTAGTTGAACTCAACGCTTTTCGTTACATAAGGATTGGGATGTTGCTCGTGTGGCAGAACGATGTTCAAACCATACGTCGGGCTGCCCGCCTCCCATGCGCCGCGGTTGGCGGCCTCCATGGCGCCGGGGCCTCCTCCCGTGAGAATGCTGAAGCCGGCCTGACCAAACACTTTGCCTGTCTTCCGCGACAATTCATAATAAGGGTCACCTTCCCTGAAACGGGCCGATCCGAAAACAGTAACTGCCGGACCGATTTCCTTCAAATCCCTGAATCCCATCCTGAACTCTTTCATGATGCGGTTCAGGCGTTTTTTTTCTTTCTCCAGTGTTCTTACCTGGGTCAGGAACTTTCGCTCACCATTTGCCTCTACCGGCAACTCATAATCCATCTGCATCTGTTTCCATGTCTGGGCCCAGGCCTTTTCCCAGGATTGAGGTGTAATCTTTTTGTGTGGTCTGGGCATTACTGCATTGATTTATTCCGATGTATCACTTTCTGTGATAAACTACAGTGTCGGATGAAAGATGTTCCAGCATCACGTTACCTGTGTCGATCTCCAGTATAGGGTGAAGGCTTTTGAAATCCAATAGCTTCGTTCGATCCAATTGAACGCCAAAGAGATAAACCTTGCGAAGGGATGGCATTTCACCCAATACGGGCAATACTTGCACAGTTACCCGAGTCTCAACCAGGTTGAGCAGTTTCAGATGCCTCAGCGCGCTGAGGTTCTTCACTCCGGCATCCGTAACCCCGGTGTGATCAAGGAAGAGGGTACGCAATTCTCCCAATCTTCCTATCCATAGAAGGTCCTGATCGCTGATATCACAACCGGAGAGTCGCAACCTGATGATTTGCGGCGCAAGTTGGTTCAGGCTTGTTGCAAGTTCCTCCGGTATCTGCCTGAGATTTGTGAGGTTTACCTCCAATGCATTGGATGAGGAGGCTGCCGGCACCACCACTGCGCCCATGGAGCGTATTTTCAAGACCAGGGTTTCATCAGGTGCAGGAAATTCAGGCAGCAGTTCGACTGAAGGATTGCCACTACCCTGTTCCACATAGGTGATGAAGACTTTTTT
>JBDHXU010000215.1:0-3387 GCA_039810905.1 Cyclobacteriaceae bacterium
TCCGATTTAACACGAAGCCCTGTAAGGGCGAGGTTTATCCAACGGCAAGCAGGACCGCACCATTCCTTGCGGAATCAAAAAAAAACCTATTTTTGACCGGAATGATCACTGAAATTACACGTGGAGTAAGGGTTTCGGTTGAAACGGAGTACCAACCCTCCTATTCGAGCCCGAGTCAATACCACTATGTATTCACGTATCGCATCACGATCGAAAACGGCAGTGACTTCACCATTCAGCTCCTTCGCAGGAAGTGGAACATTTATGATGCCGGTTTCATGTCGAGGGAAGTTGAAGGCGAAGGCGTGGTGGGCCAGCAGCCCGTACTCGAACCAGGACAGACCCATCAATATGTGTCGGGCTGCAACCTCAAGTCGGGCATAGGCAAGATGGTGGGCACCTACCTCATGGAGCGGGTCGTGGACGGCAGCACTTTTGAAGTGAACATCCCCGAGTTCAGCATGGTCGCACCCATGCGGCTTAACTAAGACATTGAAATCCTCACATCCTTCCCCCTCCTTTCACCAGATCAAGTCATTTGTCTGGCATTGGCTGCTGGAAGTGGATGAACACAGCATTCATTCACCTTTCTTTTTCGACCTCTTTGTCAAGACCACTTCAAAGAAAGAACGAAGAGGAATCACCCAACTGGAACAGCTCCGGGCTGACCTCCTGAAGAATGAGACGCAGTTACAGGTGGAAGACTTCGGCACAGGTAAGTCCGGCAAAAGAACCATTGCCGATATTGCCGTCGCCAGCCTGACACCTCCTGAGTTTGCCTCCTTCTACCTGGAGCTGGCACACTATATGGAATCACAACGCGTGGTGGAACTGGGCACATCCCTCGGTCTTACTTCCTTGTATCTTGCCCAGAAGAAAGAGACGTCGGTCTTTACCTTTGAAGGTTGTCACGACATCGCCAACGTAGCCCTCACCAATTTTGAATGGTCCGGCAAAAAGAATATCAAACTTATCGAAGGCAATATCGATCAGACTTTGCCCAAATTTCTTGCCGAACATGCCAGGCTGGATTTCGTTCTGATGGATGCCAACCATCGGTACGGTCCGACCATCCGCTATTACCAGATGCTGACCAAGCGCTTGTGGGAAAAGAGTGTGCTGATCATCGATGACATCCACCGGTCGGACGAAATGGAGAAGGCGTGGAAGGAAATCAGGGAAAATATCTTCGTATACGGGAGCATTGACCTCTACCGCTGTGGCATCCTCTTCTTTGACCCCGCTTTGAACAAGCAGCATTACGTCTGGTCCTTGAAATAAGCTTCCCATCTCCTACCTTTGCTGCCTAAATTTCCATTCATGGCAGAAACGGAGGCGTCAGAACCAAAAAAAAGCCGGGCAGGCATCATCATCGCATTGCTCTCTATCGTGGTCATCATACAGACGGTGAAGATCTACCTGGACTATCGCGATAAGGAAGACCTCACCGAACAGAAGGCTAATGTAGAAGAAGACCTGGCCTCCACCCTGCAGCGCCTGAAAGAAATTCAGTCGGAACTGGATCAGAAGATCGTAGAGATCCAGAAGCTTGGCGGTGATGTAGCAGAGCTGCAGAAAGCCAAGGCGGAAGTGGATGCGCAGTTGAAAAGAAATGTGGCCAGAAGTTCAAAGGCCATCAAGGAACTGAAGGACCGTGTTCAGGGCTATGAGGAGCTGCTCAAACTAAAAGACGACGAGATCGACAAACTGAAGAACGTAAACAAGGAACTGTTCAGCGAGAACCGTCAGCTGAAGACGCAGAAGAATGTGCTGAATGACTCTATCAACCGGCTATCCACCAGCAAACAGGAGCTGGCCTCCAAGGTAGCCATTGCCAGTCAGCTGAAGGCAGAAAACATCTCCGTCATGGCGGTGAACGCCAAGGGCAAAGAGAGGGAGTCACCGTTCCGGAACAAACAGATCGACAAGCTGAAAGTTGAATTCAGCATCGCTGAAAACAAAGTGGCCCCGATCGAGGGTAAGAAAATACTCATACGTATACTAGATGAAAACGGGCAATTAATCTTCGATATGGCCCGCGGTTCCGGTACCTTCCTCCTCAACAACAAGGAAGAGTTCTACACCGCTGCTCAGGAAATTCTCTTCGACAACACCCGCCAGAAACTGACCTTCTTCTATGAGAAAGGATCAGACTACGCGACAGGGAGTTACACCATTGAAATCATTACAGACGGGTACATGATGGGGACGGTGGGGTTTGTGGTGAAGTAGTCTGGGGCTTCGGCTTCTGGCTACTGGCTCTTGGCTGTTGGCTCGGTCTCCAAGCTGGGTCATGATTCTTCCTGGAACATCTTGTTCTTCATTTCGTTCTTCACTCTTCATTCTTCACTCTTCGTTCTTCACTCCTTCCTGTATTTCCACCCAATTGTTATAAAGTATATACCCCAGTGACAGCATCACGGGGCCGAGGAAGAGACCGAGGAATCCGCTTGAGATAAATCCGCCCACTGATCCGAGAAATACAACGAGCATCGGAACGGGAGCTTTTCGTCCAAGCAGGAAAGGCTTGAGTACATTGTCGGACACGAGCACCAGAATCGACCAGCCGAGAAATAGCCATGCGGTCAGGGGTTCTGCTGTCATGAATACATAAATAACGACAGGTATTACCACGGGGCCGACACCTACCTGCACGATTGCGAAGATGAGCGCGATCAGCGTCCAGAGTCCCGCAAGAGGAACACCAGCCACGAAAAATCCAATGCCTGCCAGTAGGGACTGCGTGGCAGCCACACCCAATATACCTTTGACCACATTGCGGATGGTAACGGTGCTGAGCTCTGCGTAGGAATGGCCACGATCGCCAGCCAGTCTGACAAATACCCTCTTGATTGCCGCTGAGCCGCTGTCTGAATATCCAAGAATCACGCCTGCGACAATGATGGAGGCCAACAGTTGAAGGATACCCATGCCCGCGCCCATGAGAAAGCTCAGCACCCATCCGAGTGCCTTCTTAACAGGCTCCTGGAATTGCGATACAGCTGCCTGCAAGTTTTCAGATGCCAGTTTCCAGAAATCTGCAACCGGTTTCATGAACATGGGCCAGTTTTTCACCTGTTCACCCGGCGCAGGTATAACCAGCTGACCCTCGCGGTATATGTCCCGTATGTGAACAATTCCTTCTGCGAGGGAATCCGCCAGGAGGAGTGTCGGGATCAGCAGGGCCAGGAGGAAGAAAAGGGAAATGAGTGTAGCGGCGAGTCCAGACCTCCCCTTCAATCGCTTGCGCAGGCTTTCATAAACCGGATAGATGGCAACGGCTATGATGATGCCCCATAAGATGAGTGACATGAAGGGCTGGAGGATGAGGATGCACCATCCCAGAAGGAATGCGAGTACAGCCAGCCGGACCACAATGTCTACCAC
>JBDHXU010000216.1:0-3383 GCA_039810905.1 Cyclobacteriaceae bacterium
TCAGAAGTGTAGCCGTCCAGTCCATGGTGATGGCCACCTGATTGCTTTCTGTGCCAGGTGTGATCTTGCCAGGCCAGCGAACCATTGCCGGAACACGGATGCCGCCTTCCCATAACTGGAACTTTCCTCCGCGATAGATGCCCATGTTTGAAAATTTCTCTCCGCCATTGTCGCTGGTAAAAACCACAAGGGTATTGTCTTCCAAATCTTCTTCCTTCAGGAAGTTCAGTACTCTTCCGATATTCTGGTCAAGGTTGGTGACCATGGCGGCGTATACTTCCGCATTTCCACCGGCCTTCATTCCGAGTGAATCCGCAAGAGCGGAGTCACCAGGCTTTTGCCATGGCCAGTGCGGCGCAGTGTACTGCAGACTCAGAAAGAAGGGACGGGTTCTGTCGGCACCCTTGAGAAACTGAACAGCATGCTCCGTGATCAGGTCTGTGAGATAACCCTGCTCTTCCACCGGTTTGTCATTTTCAAACAAAGTAGGGTTGCCATCGTACCGGTGACTGACATAATCTGCACCGCCTGCCGTGATGCCAAAGAAATAGTCGAACCCATGGTTTAACGGCAGAAAGGGAGGCTCAAAGCCTAGGTGCCACTTGCCGATGAGTGCCGTTGAATAGCCGGCCTCCTTCAGCAAAGAGGAGATGGTGGGTGTTTTGGGATCCAGCCCTATATGAATATCAGTCGAGTCCATAAGCAAAGGCTCGCGCAATCCGATGGGATTTCTTGCCGGGAACTTGCCTGTCATGAATCCTACCCGTGTGGGCGTGCAAATCGCACATGCAGCATATGCATTGGTCAGTCGTACTCCCTCTTTGGCAAAGGCATCAAGAACCGGGGTCTGGAATTCTTTCCTGCCAAAGCAACTCAGATCGCCATAACCCATGTCGTCCACCATAATGTAAATGATATTGGGCCGCCGATCTTGCTGGCACGACATGAAAAGCACGGCTATGAGGACAATCGCGAAGACTCTCATTTCCTTCTGAATATTTGAATCAGTTTGAAAACCATGATGGCGCTGACAAACCCAAGCAAAACAAAGTGAAGGATATCAGCACTTCCGCCATCGGGTAAACCTCCGGCCACCCGTCCCACATAAGTCATGAGAAAAACAAACCACACATAAATCTGGTAGACCACCATAAACCGGTTGAAGAGTTCGGAAGAAAACCTTTGTGCATCGACCTGGTATTGAACCCATGGCGCCACAAAAATTATAAGATATGCCATGAACCCACCGGCGAGGCGGTATGGAACAGGGAAGAGGTTCGCGACAGTCAAATATGCAAGCAATTCAACCAGGTGAATGAAGTGGGCCAATGCAAATACAAGCAGGAATTTCCTTGACAGAATATTCTGGAGTGCAGAAATGTTCCCGGGGTAAAGCACGATGATGAAAAGGAAAAGCAGGAGAGACAACCGGCCTGAATAGCGCGCGACCAGTTGCAATGAAACGGTGGTTTCATAGTTAAGCGCAAATACAGCCGCGATTATGACGGCCTCTGCGAGGACAACCCCAGCTGCTGCGGTACGGGCCTTCATGTGATTGAACTACTACTTTCTCCTCCCAAACAGCCGGAGCAAATAGAGAAACAGGTTGATGAAATCAAGGTAGAGCGTCAAGGCGCCCATGATGGCCTCCTTTTTATCTTCATCGGTGCCTTCATTGCCGATGATGTTCATGTTCTTGATCTTTTGGGTATCATATGCGGTCAACCCGACGAAGATGAGAACACCCATGTAGGTGGTTACCCAGTACACCACCGAACTGCCGAGGAAGATATTGACCACCGATGCAATCACCAACCCGAAGAGGCCCATCATGAGCATGTTGCGCCAGCCTGAGAGATCGGACTTGGTCGTGTAACCATAGATACTCATGGCGCCAAATGTGCCGGCAGTTATGAAGAAGGTTGTGGCAATGGATTCTGCAGTATAGAGCAGAAAGATGGCAGCGAAGGTGAGACCGTTGATGGCTGCGTAAACCAGGAAGATTAGTGTCGCGGTATTCGCAGACATTTTATTTACCCATCCGGCCAGGGCGCCCACGAGAACCAACTCGCCAATGATGAGTCCAATAAATATGAACGTGTTTCCAAATATCAGGCTGAGGAGTGCTTCTGACCCGGCCACATACATGGCCACCAGCCCGGTTACAATGAGGGCAAAGCTCATCCAGCTGTAGACTTTGACCATGAAGCGCTGGGTTTCGGCCACAGCGGATTCAATAGATAGGGGAGTCTGGTTTTCCATGAGATCAGGGTTTGGGTATATGAAGATAATGGATTGCGGATTTATCGTTCATCGGCTCTCAGAATTCCCATATATTTCAGCCTCAAATTCAAAAAATGAAAAGGTCCGCCATTATTGCTCTTCTCTTTCTTGCCGTTGCATGCGGCCGTTTCGCCAACAAGGAGGAGAAACAGGACAATGCAGAACGCATTGTTTGCATTGCCAAACAATACAATGAAATCATATACGCTTTGGGGGCTCAGCAGAACCTGGTAGGGGTCGACCTTTCCAGCACATACCCACCCGAAATAAAGTCCATACCCACGGTAGGATATCACAGGGCGCTCAGTGCTGAAGGTATACTTTCCACAAAGCCCACATTGATCATACATGACAATAATGTCGGACCGGAGAATGTGATGAAGCAGTTGGCCGATCTTAAAATACCCATGAAGGTTTTTGATACCAAGGGTGAAGACATCGAGAGCACCAAAGGGCTGATTACAGAAATGGGGCAATATTTTCATCGGGAGAAGCAGGCCGATTCATTGAACAAGAAGTTGGACATGGATATGGAGAAGGCCCTCTCCCAACAAAAGAATTATACGACAAAGCCAAAAGTTGTGATCATACACTATGGCCGCGCCAACAATGTGTACCTCACGCTCATGAGCAACTCAACCGGAGGCAAGATGATTGAGTGGGCCGGCGGTGAAATTCCGCTCAAGGGAGAGCGCGGGATGCAGCAGCTCTCGGCAGAAATCATTGCGCAGGCCGACCCGGATGTGATTCTTCTGACGGACTTCGGATATGACAAACTGGGTAGCCTGGATCAGATCAAGACATTACCTGGTGTAGCTGGAACCAAGGCCGCCAGGAGCGATCGCATTTACCGCGTGGAAGAACACGACATGGTCTATGTCGGTCCGCGCACAGGTGAGAACGTAATGATGCTACAGGAACTTATCCACCGTAATGAAGGCGCAAAGTAAACGCTCCACCGTTTATCTGATCCTGGGGATCGTCCTGCTGTTGACTTTTTTGGTGTCGCTTAAGTTTGGAGCGATTGTGATCTCGCTGAATGAAATTCAGGGAGCAATCTCAAAAACATTCGACGGCAGCGAACTCAGCCTTAACGAAAG
>JBDHXU010000217.1:0-3318 GCA_039810905.1 Cyclobacteriaceae bacterium
GCTTTGCTGCGGTATTCCCTCTCAAACCCGATTGCGGTTCCGATCAGAAATGAAAACAGGATGCGCCATGCAAACTCCTCATCCAAAACCCAGTTCCAATTCATAAAAGAAAGGTAAGGAGGGCATGGAAATAAAAAAAGGCCACCGGTGAGGAGGCCTTTCTTTATCGGTCGAAGGAATACTTACATCTTCCGCACGTGACCGCTTCCTGAAGAATGACTGTTCACATGACTCGGGTTACCCTTGTAGGCGACACTTCCGCTTCCGCTTATCGTTGCATCCAGTGAGTTCTTGACATTCACTTCCACATCGCCGGAACCTGAAATGCTGATGTCGCAGCTTTCAGCCTCCATATTGGAAGCCAAAACTTTTCCTGATCCGCTGATCCGCGTCTTTACGTCTTTTGCTGTTCCGTCTGCCTGTATCTTGCCGGAGCCTGAGACCCCGAAGTCTGCAAGTCCTTTGATGGCTACACTGATGATCACTTTTCCGGATCCGCTGACGTCGCTGTCAAAGTTGTTGCAGGATCCTTTCCATTGCAGATCGCCTGAACCGGAAACGTCTGCCTCCACGTTGCCACTCGAGGCAGCGTCAAGGTTGATGGAGCCGGAGCCGCTGACATTCAGTTTCAGGTCGCCGGTATTGAATTTACTTTCCCCGATTGCATCTCCTGAGCCGGAAACGCTAAGACCTTCAAGGTTCTTGATGGTGACATAAGCTGTAATACGGTCATTATCCCAGTTCCAGTTCATCCATTTTCCTTCTTTTCCGATTACGAGCCTTCCGTCTTTCACTTCAGTTTCGATTTCTTTCAAAAGGTCGGAAGGACCTTCAAGTTCCACCTTATTCTCGCCACCCTGTCTCAGATAGAGTTTGCCAGGTACACGGAATGAAACTCTGGTAAAATCTCCGACGCTCCGGGTTTGTTTGTTTTGGCCTGATGCGGCAAGGCTGAAAAGCAGCACAAAGGCCCAAATGAATATCTTCTTCATGTTTTGTCTGTTAAGCTGATCTATTGACTCCGGCACTGGCCAAAGGTTGCACACCGTTGCCGGAATCTTTTTCTTTGGTTTTAGACGCAGATTTCTTCACCAGGGTTTCATGTCAGTCGAGTCGTACAAAACCATTAAGGGGCCTTCAACCGGTCTCTATCGTGAAAAGGGCAGCAAATTCATGGGATTTGCGTTTCCTGTTCAGACAGAGGCTGAAATCAGCCTGCAATTGCAGTCCGTCAGGAAGAAGCATTTTGATGCCACCCACCATTGTTATGCGTGGGTAATGGGCCCAGATCAAAGGCAAAAACGCACTGCTGATGATGGTGAGCCTTCGCACTCAGCGGGCGATCCAATCATGGCTGCCATCCGGTCCAGGGGACTAACCAATATTCTGGTGATTGTGGTCCGCTATTTTGGCGGCACAAAGTTGGGGGTGGGCGGGCTTATCACCGCCTATCGTGCTGCCGCAGAGGATACCCTGCTGCACTCCGCCATAATTGAAAAAGATGTGACCACTACAATCACAATCCGCTACGATTACAAGGCAACGCCAGAAGTAATGCGACTTGTCAAGCGGTTTGATGCCCGCATGATTTCCCAAGACTTTGGCGAAATCCCTCAAATAGAAATCTTGCTCAAGATAGCCAATGAAAGCCCTTTTATTTCTGAGGTCAGCGTGTTATCGGCAAAGGGGCATAATGTCAGCATCCAATAAATATCTTATTGGGTAGTGCGGTAAAATCAATTACATTCATCTATGAAGAAAATTTTCCTTGTTTTTTCGCTGCTTGTCAGCTGGCATTTATCAACCGCGCAGTCAGATACCCTCGCTTACACCAGGCGTACCGCCATGATACCCATGCGGGACGGCGTCAAGTTATTTACGGTTATCTACTCGCCAGCTGTGCAGAAAGAGGCATACCCGATATTATTTCTCAGGACACCATATGGTGTTGCGAAAATGCCGTCGCCAAACCTGAGGGATTATACTGCCGACCTTGCAAAAGACGGATACGTTTTTGTGTTTCAGGACATCCGCGGAAGATATCAGTCGGAAGGCACTTTTGAAATGCAGCGTTTCACCCGTGACCGGAAGAACCCCAAGGCAATTGATGAAAGTACAGACACCTATGATGCGATCGAATGGCTATTAAAGAATGTGAAAGGGAACAACGGAAAGGTGGGGATGTTTGGCATCTCCTATGCCGGTTGGACCACCATGATGGGCACCATCGATGCGCATCCGGCGCTGAAGGCCGTATCAGAGCAGGCATCACCATCTGATATGTGGATGGGAGATGACTTTCACCATAATGGCGCATTCCGTTTGAGTTATGGATTTGAGTATGCCTATATGGAAGAGGCAACAAAAGAGGATGCGATGTTCCCCTTCGATACCTACGACACGTATGACTGGTACTTGAAGTTAGGCCCGCTCTACCATGTCAATGAAAAATACTTTCATGGTAAGATTCCGAGCTGGAACGACTTTGCCAATCATCCGAACTACGATGACTTCTGGAAGAAGCAGGCATTGCCATCTCGTTTGGGAGCACCGACTATTCCCAACCTGCATGTGGCCGGATATTGGGACCAGGAGGATTTTTATGGTCCACTGAAAGCTTATGAGGTGCTGGAGAAGCAAGATCATAACAACAAGAACTTTATCGTCATTGGGCCGTGGAATCATGGCGGCTGGGCAAGAGGGAATCAGGATGCATTGGGTAATGTCCGTTTTGGTGTGCCCACTGCTCAACAATTCAGACAACAGATCCAGGCAACATGGTTTGCCTTTCACCTGAAGGGTAAGGATGACCCGAAGCTTCCGGAAGGAAATGGTTTCACCGTTCAGGGCCTGGGTCAGGGCAAGTTTCCGGAAGCGGTAACCTTTCAAACCGGGTCAAACACATGGAAGTCGTACTCATCGTGGCCGCCAAAGGAGGCAGCTGTCAGGAATTTATATTTGCGTGAAGATGGAAGATTATCATTTGATGCCCCAGCTTCAGAAGGATTCGACGCATATGTTTCAGATCCAGCCAGGCCAGTGCCTTACAGGATGAGGCCCATTGAGGCAACTTATGGACCCGGTTCGCGCTGGTACACCTGGCTTACGGAGGACCAACGCTTCGTGCACAACCGTCCTGATGTGTTGAGCTGGCAGACTGAGGCATTGACTGAGGACATTGCAGTTACAGGACAATTGGTTGCAAGTCTTTTTGCTTCAACATCCGGCACCGACAGTGACTGGATTGTGAAGCTGGTTGATGTTTATCCCGACCAGTACTCAGAAGAACCCAAAATGTCAGGATACCAACTGATGATC
>JBDHXU010000218.1:0-3293 GCA_039810905.1 Cyclobacteriaceae bacterium
GCGTCTTTCAACTCGGGTGAGCACATCATGCCCAGCCGGTCGTGGCTCCACGAAATGTCAACGTGATATAAGTGCGGTTCCATAGTTACCTGATTTTATATTGAAGGCCTGCCCAGCCTCCGCCGTTGTGTACGTTCTTGTAGCCATTGGATTGAAGAATTCTTTTGGCAGAACTGCTACGCATGCCGGAGGCGCAACAGGTGATAATGGTTTTGTCTTTATTAGGAATCCGGTGCAGGTTCGCATTAAGCTGATCAACGGGAATATTGACTGCGCCTTTGATATGCCCTCCTGCAAATTCCCCTTTGGAGCGAACATCGAGAATGATCGCTCCTTGCTTTACGAGTGAGGGATAATCAACAGAGGGCCCAAGTCCCAACATTTCTTTTAGTGAATCAAACATTTGTGTTATAGTTATTTATTTCTTTTTGAACATGCTCCCCAGGAGGCCACCCATGAAGGCGCCATAAGCTGTGGAGTTGAGTGGATGGGAAGTGATGGGGCAGGTGCCAGTCAGACAACCTACATGTTTCCAATAAAGATATCCGCCCACTGCGCCAAACACGACGCCTGCCACCAGCAACCCGTTACGCTTTACCAGTTGCATCTTCCTTTTTTCCATTTGAGCTGATACCCAATGCATAATAAATCGGGCAGAAGCTTACAAAGCTGGTAAGGGCGAAAACGGCGCCCAATACGATCAACACTATCCCAAGTGTTCCGGAGGTAATCCCGGCAAAATAAAGGACAACGAAAAGGACCGCAAGCACCAATCGGATGACGCGGTCAGCAGATCCAAGGTTCTTTTTCATGGTGTCTAATTTTGACAAACCTACACCATGCCCCAGTCAGGGACAGTGACTAATGTCACTTAAGGGTAATTTTGTTGCGGGAAAGCTGGAGAAGACCGTTTTGCTCCATGGTCTTAACGATCCTGGATACCACCTCCCGTGTGCTACCCACTTCCTGAGCCAGTTGCTGGTGGGTAATTTTGATTTCCCTGGACTTCAGAACTTCCGATTTCTGCCTGAGTAACTGCAGGATCCGCTCGTCCAGACGCTTGAAGACTATGCCATTTACCACTTCCAAAAGTTCTTCAAAACGTTTGTGATAAAGCTTGAAGATGTAGTCCGTCCATTCGGGGAATTCCTTCAGCCAGGCGCTGGTCTTCTCCACCGGGACAAACAGTATCTCGGCATCCTCCTCAACGATAGCCCTTACCTTACTGGTTTCCTGGTGCAGCCCGCCAAGGAACGACATGATACAACTCTCTCCAGGCTGGATATAGTACAGCAGGATTTCGCGTCCGTCTTCATCCATGCGCATGACGCGCAGACTGCCCTTCAGGACGATGGGTATGGCCTGTATGTAACTGGCTTCACTGAGAATCACAGAGCCGGCAGGGAAGGTCTTTACCTGTCCGAATCGGCTCATCTCATGCTCAAGCCTTTCCGTAAATTGATTTCTTTCAGCCATAATGGTATTCAGCGGGTTGAAGCTACTGCTAATTCATGACATGCTGATCATCCGACCCTTTGTTTCAAGGTCAGTACTTTCGAAGGGCTGAGAATAAAAGGTGGAAGATAGGCGGGTATGTTTGAGAAAGGCAGGACTTCGGGCTTAAGAGCAATGCCGATCTGATTCTCCATGAACTTTCTTCTTGCTTCGATACGCTTCCACGTGTCAGGATACCTGCGGGCGAGATCAGAGCGCAGTTGCTCGTCGGCCAGCGCGATGCCATCTTCAATATTAATGGTATGATAGGCACTTCCTGTTGCCGGGATGACATCTACTTGCAAGGCCATACCTGATTTCAGCCTGATGGGAGACCCTTTAAACACAGGTGAACTTACCCACTCGTCGATATGGATGTAATGTCCGGGATTCAGACCCACTCCAAAGAACGGATCTCCGATCTCCTGGTGGATGGCGTTATAGAGGTCGCCGCCTGTCACATCAAGACCAACCGTTTCGTACCAACGTGCAATTGCCCTGAAATAGGGTATGGCGAGTTTGTCAAGGTAATCAGACACACCCAGTGGCAACTGCCTTTCATTTTCAACGAACCAGCCTGCACGTGCGTTCAGCGCCCCCCAATACCCCAGGGCCATTGTAAAGGGTTCACCAATTGACAGCCGATGATCCGAAGGACTGGGCAAGCCATAGGCAGCACGAGGGCCACTGCTTAACATAGGATGAGCACTGAGCGGAAAGCCATTAAGATTCATCAGCGTGCAGGCTTCCAACTCCGTCATTCCGGGTCGTATGCCAAATAGCACCTTCTTGAGTCCTTCCGATGTATATGAAGAAGCAAATTCGAAGAGCGCCAGCTGATCAGCTTCATTGTTGATGCGAAGCCCATGCTCCGGGTGCATGAAAATATCGGTGGCGTTTACGACCGTTCCTGCAGCACGCCTGATCGCATCTGCGAGGTAGGAAGGAACTTCGAACTGGGCATCCGGCAAGTCAAATTCCTCTTTGGAAAAGTACTTCCAGCCGGCAATTCCCGCAGCCGTGGACCGTCCAATACCTGCTTCCCCCAGGAGAACATCAAGCCGCTTGCTTCTGCTACGATCCTGTCCCAATAAACTTAGTGATTGGTAAAGAACACGCCGGATGGGAATCGTTACCAGGGAGGCATAACCCCACCCTTCATTGCCAACAAGCAAAGTCGGCTCACCTTCTTTGGGAACAATGACGATGCTTTCTTCAAACCTCGGATCGTATCCCGTCAAGTAGGTTGTATTGGCATTATGCTCCCTGTCGCCATAGATGATCAGTACATCCAGTTTTTTGGCCCTCATCTGGTTCCTCAGGGCATTGAGTCTCGACAGGTATACCGAGAAGGGTATGACTGGCATCTTTTCGGGCAAGCCAAAATCGGGAAGGACTACTTCCTTGTATTCTATTTTCATAATAGGTTGTTCAGCGTTCCGGTTTGAAGGAAGGATCTCTGTCGGGCCGCTTATCTGCGTTGGCAGCTTTCCATCCTGTGCGGTAGATCCAGTCCGTCATTTTCTTCAGCTTCCCATAGTTGATATGAGCTGCGTCATCAATGATGGTGTGGTAATCGGGGTGGAGGAGGGTGGTGTACATCAGGGCAGGTATTCCCAGTCGGGCATAGGGCACATGATCACTGCGGAAATACCAGAATTCTTTGTGTGTAGGTTTATCCCAGAGTGTATCCAGTTTGAAATGTGGTCCTTCCTGGTTGGCTTCCATAGCCATGCGCGTCAGATCAATTGAGTTTCGGTGCGGCGGCTGTGTTCCCAGTACCGCTGCGCTGTCCGGAT
>JBDHXU010000219.1:0-3208 GCA_039810905.1 Cyclobacteriaceae bacterium
AGATGTCATACAGTAGATCTGCCTGGTATGGGTGGGCCATGCGACTTCAGGGCATGTGAGCCATTGTTCGTTCACTTCCTGTTAATGAATACAAAGTCGCTTTGCTTTTGATCGGCTCCGAACGAACCATAACGGGGTACTTGCTTCAAGACATCCATGTTCGTAATCAACTCCTGCAGTGTGAGGACTCTGTCCGGGCCCCCACCGCTTTTCAGGGATTCCAGCAGCTTGCCTGCAAATGGAGAATGCTTGCCCGGAATACCATCGGATACATATTCCTTACCGCCAGAGGTCAGATATTTTCTGGTCTTCTGGCTCAGTTTCCGGATGACCATCTCAGTGGGAGTGTCTTCGTACGATTCTGTGCTCCGGGTTTTCGCGATTTCAGGATCCAGTGTGCCCCCAAAGCAGACATCCATAGCCAGCAAAATATGTTCGCAGGGAATATTGTCGATGATACCCCTCAATCTGTTGTGAGAAATGTAGGTGGTCTTGGCCTTGTCATTGGCTTGCGAATTCTTGGCCACCACATATCCTTCCCCGAATGTCTCGTCGAACATTCCGTGACCGGCAAAGAATATCAACAGCTGATCTTGCGGTTTGAATCTACGTTCATTGTACTCACGGATCTTCTCGAATACCTTCTCCTGGTCTGCATTCTCCACCATATCCACCTCAAACCCATAACGTTCTTTCAATTCATTCGCGATGGATCGTGCGTCATCAACCGGATTGACGAGATCATCCCAGTAGTCATATTTGTCTGTAGCAAAAATGAGTGCATAGTCTTTCCTGTCCATTGATAACGCGATGGCGTCCATTCCGATGTTGATGGTGCGGGTGCTGGAAACAACAGCGCCGTCCTGGTTTTCTATCCTGATCCTGATGAAATTGGAACCATCCCCCGGAAGATTGACCTGTTGCTTTACCTGGGCTGCTTTCGGATCGGTCATATCAATTACCTTGATAAATTTCTCCTCGCCCGTTGCGTTGTCACCAACGATCAGTTGCACGGATTTCATCGGCTGGGCCGACTGTACATTGGCCTCTATCTGGACTTTTTGTTCCACACTGTTGCTGAATTCAAACTGGGGGCTTACCCACGTAATCACCGGCAGGTTGTCGGTGTTGGGTACGCCTTTCTTGAAATCCAGGTTAATCTCATTGGTCTTAACCACAAAGCCCTGTCCCGGGCTGCAAAGCCAACCCATGCACAGGATACAGGTCAAAATGCTTTTCATCATCTTAAGGGTTACGCTTCATCATCACTTTGGAGTACCCGGTCACAAACTGACCATCCACCCTCATCTTCACCATATATATGCCATTGCTGACTGCACTTCCAGAACCGTCGAAGCCGTCCCATGATGCTTCATAGTATCCGGAAGAGAATTCTCCCTTCTCCGCAGAGTCTCTCGTCAGAGGACTCTGCGGGTGTGTAAGGTATCGCCCTTCCAGGGCTCGAATTGTTGGGGTGCTAATTTTCTACAGACAGAGCGCCCCTCCGGGGCTTTTGCTGTTCATTTTTCATTATTCCATCCATCGACGGCAACAACCTTACCATATGAATAATCTCCGGGTTAGACTTCGAAATTCAACATTCAATATTCATCTGTTCAATATTCGCTTCTTCGTTCTTCCTTCAACTCACTATCTTCATCATATCAATCACGATCCCCATGCCGCGCATCCTATCCATTCTGATAGTCTTTGTAGCTATTGCCGCCTCAGCCCAAAACAAACCATTCCGGATCGGGATTGCAGGACTCACACATGATCATGTGCATTGGCTGATGGGCAGGGCGCACGATGGCGACATCGAGGTCGTCGGCATTGCGGAAGCCAACCACGAGCTGGTGGACCGGTATCTGAAACAATACAAACTACCAGCATCCATCGTCTATCCCACCCTGGATGAAATGCTGGACAAAACAAAGCCGGAAGCTGTTACAGCTTTCAATAGTATCTATGAGCACCTGGAAGTCGTGCAGAAATGTGCGCCAAGAAAAATCCACGTGATGGTGGAGAAGCCGCTGGCGGTAAGCTTGGACCATGCACTGGAGATGGAAAAACTCGCAAAAGCCAATGGAATTCAACTGCTGACCAACTACGAAACGACCTGGTACGGGAGCAATGCGCAAGTCACCTCCCTCCTTCCACAGGCAGGGCCATTACGTAAAATCGTTGTGCATGACGGGCATGAAGGGCCGAAGGAGATAGGCGTCAGCAAAGAATTCCTCTCCTGGCTCACCGACCCTGTCAAGAACGGCGGCGGTGCCATCATCGATTTCGGGTGTTACGGCGCCAACCTCATGACGTGGCTGATGAATGGGAATAAACCGTTGACTGTATCCGCCGTCACGCAGCATATCAAAGCAGATATTTATCCCCGGGTTGACGATGAGGCCACCATCATCGTCACCTATCCTGAAGCGCAGGGCATCATACAAGCCTCCTGGAACTGGCCTTTCAGCCGTAAAGACATGGAGGTATACGGACAGAAAGGTTATGTAATTGCGGACAAGAACGGAATCCGGTACCGGATGCCTGGAGAGAAGACAGAGACTTCCAAAGCTTCAGATCCCTTACCGAAACCTATGAACGATCCCTTTGCCTACTTCGTGGCAGTAGTTCGCGGGGAGATCAAAGTTCAGCCCGCTGATCCTTCCTCTTTGGCTAACAATATGATTGTGGTACAGATCCTGGATGCAGCCAGAGAAAGCGCGCGGACGGGGAAGGTTGTTAATCTTAGATAAAGGTTTGTTTCTGGTTTCAGGTTTCTTGTTTCTGGCATCCCGAACATTTGTAATAAGGTTACTATAGAAGTTCCTTTTGCTCGGAATATTTCACGCAGAGGCGCAGAGCTCGCAGAGTTATATTACTTCCTGCAACTACTCACTGCTCATCACTCCTCCGGGGCGCAGCATTCTTCATTCTTCGTTCAATTCCGCCTTCGCCGCAGAGTCTCTCGTCAGAGGACTCTGCGGGTATGTAAGATTTTTAGCCACGGAAACACGGAGCTGGTTCTTTCGCTAATTACTCCCTCCTCCGTCCGCCAGAGGTGAGCTTCTGCGGGGAAGGCACTCTTCACTTTTCACTTTTAGCTTTTAGCTTCACTCTTCGTTCTTCGTTCAGCCGGCTGTTGGCTTCTGGCTATTGGCTGTTGGCGAGGCCTCCAATTTTGGTCACGCCCCAACCTGTTGAACCC
>JBDHXU010000220.1:0-3191 GCA_039810905.1 Cyclobacteriaceae bacterium
TCCGGTGGGAAAGTCATCCGCACCTTCACCAGTATGGTCCCACCAAAGGATACTACAAAAGCCGAAGGACGCAATGGGTCTTCCACCACTGTGAAGGCAGATATTGATAAGACAGCTGGCAACCACCGCTTCCGCTGGGATATGCAACATGAAGGACCTTGGGACAAGGATGCGGCGAGGAGAAAACGAGGTGGCGTCCCGGTGAGCCCGGGAGAATACGCCGTTCGTCTAACCGTGGGGTCTCAAATATTTACCCAACCATTCAAGGTGCTGGCCGACCCCAGGATAAAGGGATCGGTGACGCAGGAGGATATGAAAGCGCAAGAGGAACTGGGTCTGCAGGTGCAGCAGTTGGAAGACAGCTGCAAACGTATAGCGGCACACATTAGCAAGCAGCGTGAGACCATCGCAAAACTGATCAAGGAACAGAAGGCTACCGAAGGGCAAAAGACTGCTGACAAAGATTGGGCCCAGGTTGAAGAGCAGCTTGTCACAAGAGAGGGTTCCTACCAAAAGCCGATGCTGATCGACCAATTGAATTACCTGCGTGGGATGCTGGACCAGGCAGATCAAAAGCCAAATAAGGATGCCTATCAACGTTACGCGGAGCTGAAGACCGAGGCTGAAAGGGTATTTCAGCAATATGGAAAACTCAAGAGCATGCAATAACGATGAAGTGCACGACTGTCTCTGTAGATTCAACCGGGCTGAAACTTCAGACCATGCCGGAGGCATCGCTTCCAGAACTTTTGCACACTCACCGCGTGCTTTGGGTGGACTTTTGTACAGAGGACAGGAAGGCGGTCCAGCAAGTCCTCACACCTCTGAATATCAGAACCGACATCCTTGATGCACTTCAGAATCCTGGTCAGCATGTTCGTCTTCGGGGCGCCGCCGATCAGGGTATTGTGGATTTGAATCTGTTTCCAGACCCACGGGAGGCTCGTTCGCACTTTATTACCATGCTCTTTCTTAAAGATCTGGTTATCACCGTAACACCGGAAGGAACCAATTACGTGGCGCAGGCCAACCGTGAATGGCAGAGCATCCGGCAGAGTTCGGACTTGACTTCCAGACTACTGGCCTTTGGTTTTTTCAATTCCGTCATCGACAACGATACCCGCCAGGGTCAGGATCTGAATGCCCAGACGGCGCAATACTCACAATTGGTGCTGCAGAAGGGAGGAGCCAATCACAGTTACTCTGGTGAAGTACTCAGGCTGAAACAGAGAACCATTCTTTACCAGGAGGTTCTGGAGAATCAATATGCGGCCTTCGGCTTGCTGCCTGTTCACCTCATTGCAGAGGAGAAGGGCAATGTAGAACGATTGGAAAGGCTGGTGAAGGCAATTGAGCATCTTCAGCGGATGGCAGAGCGCATCGAAGACAAACTGGATGACGTCCATGAAAAATATTTGTATGACATCCAGGACCAGACCAACCGGCGGATTAATCTGCTCACGGTGATTCAATCCATTTTCGTCCCTATCACTTTTGTGGCAGGGCTTTATGGAATGAACTTTGCCAACATGCCGGAACTGCAATGGCAAGGTGGCTACTATTATGCCATAGGATTAATGATCTCCATTACGGCAATAGAGCTTTACATTTTCTATCGAAGCGGTTGGTTTAGGTGAGATCAGGCCGTCGCCGGTTCAGCTGAAAGTTTCTTCATCCAACGCCAGTGGATAAAGAAAAGGATGATGCTGATGAGGATCAGCATGCTGGAAATGGTGATGCTCTTCACTGCCTGATGCCGCTCACTTGCCATCTTTTCATTCCTGGCTGCCTCGTACATGGATCTGAGGGTTTGGTCGTCCGGGACCTGGACGGCGCCACCGGATCCCTGAAGGGAGCGCTGGACATCCAATTTGTAACTTTCGAATGATGCCAGGCTTAGTTGGGAAGACCCGAAAGTTCCATGAGCATACTGTGGGTCGCTGATGTTCATGAGCGCGTCTGCCAGGGCCGTCATGGCCATGATAAAGGTTACGATTGCAACGAGGCACACCGCATATCCATAGATCTGTGCGCCGATATTCTTGTTTGAAGCCATGAGGTTTTGGGGATGGTGAAGATGTAAAGCTTACCAAACCCGTAATGCTTAATCAATGACATTCGTCATCGATCCTGGTTATTGCCCTTTAAGTGGGAGCCTCATCATAATATCCGTCTGCTCGTCATCGCCCAGCCTGAAAATGTGCTTGTCGAACTCAACAAAGCCGTTTTTGCGGTAAAACCTGATCGCTCTGGGGTTATTCTCCCAGACACCCAGCCACATATAGTCAGCATTTTTCTTTCTGGCCACTTGCAGTGCCTTATCGTAAAGCACCTGCCCCACCATCTTGCCATGGAACTCCTTAAGCACATATATTCGTTCAATCTCCAGAGCCTTATCGTCTTTCAGTTCTGTCTGCGATTGGCCGGAATTAAGTTTCAGGTACCCAACAACCTTGTCACCCAACATGGCAAAGTAGAATTCGGAGCCTTTGTCATTGAGCTCTGATGTTAGCTTTTCAGCGGAGAATCCTTCCTTGAGATAGCTTTTCATGTTCTCCTCTGTATTTCCCTCTGCAAATGTTTCTGTAAAAGTTTGCCTCCCGATCTTTTGTAGCAAGACAAGATCGTTGTGCGTCACCCTTCTAACAATTATGTTCTCCATATCAATTGCCTCGTTTTAAAGCCAAATTTACCAGTAGCCTTCCCCCGCGGATTCTCCTTCAGGGAATGTGTGATGAAGATCCCGCGTCTTCAATTTTGCTCAACCACCTTGAATCTCCCGCAGAGTCCCCTCACGGGAGACTCTGCGACGAAACTATATCTTGCAGCAGAGCGAGGTCGTTGAGCGTCACCCTTCTTACAATTATGTTCTCCATATCAATTCGCCTCGTTTTATAACCAAACTTACCAGTGGCCTTCCCCGCAGAGTCTCCTTCAAGGGACTCTGCGATGAAATTTCTCCCCTGCTTGAAAGCTTATTGATATTAAAATCAAGGAATTGATGTGTATAGTGATTTGCCGTCCCTAATCAGTTCCCCTCATAAGGATCCTTAATCTTTCTCGCCTCGTAATGTATTTGGCTGAATCGAACAGTGCACTTCTCTCCCGTCGGGGACTGAGCAAGGAATCCAGCTTTCAAGCCTTTCGGGAAATCGAATTGCAGATGTCGAACCAACAGCCAACGTTTACCG
>JBDHXU010000221.1:0-3123 GCA_039810905.1 Cyclobacteriaceae bacterium
ATCGGTGCTCCTGAATGGTTCACGCAGGCTTTCAGCGCTGAGAAAAAACAGTCCGGCAAACTGGCGGGAGAAATTATTCAGAAAGATGTTTTGTGGTCCTGCACCACCTGCATGGCCTGTGTGGAAGTGTGCCCGGTGGGGATCGAACATCTCACCAGCATAGTCAACCTGAGAAGATCGCTGGTTGACCAGGGGGCCATGGAGACCTCGCTCCAGGATACACTCGCCAATATCGGAGAGTATGGCAACTCATTTGGTCAATCGGAAAAGAAGCGTGCGGACTGGACCAAGGGATTGAGCTTCAAAGTCAAGGATGTGAGGAAAGAGGAAGCCGAGTACTTGTGGTTCGTGGGAGACTATGCCTCTTACGATGCACGGATTCAGGGACTTTCCCGTAGAGTAGCCACCGTACTGCAGTCCGCAGGCATAGACTTTGGTATTCTGTATGAAGCAGAAAAGAATGCCGGTAACGACGTACGGCGTGTAGGCGAGGAGGGATTGTATGAAATGCTGGTGGAGGACAATATGAAAGCCCTCGGCAAAGGAAAATTCAAGAGGATATTCACCACTGACCCGCACTCATACAACACCATTAAGAACGAATACCCGGAGTATGGAGGCAATTATCAGATTGAACACTACACAGGGTTGCTGCTGCGTCTTGTCAAGAGCGGCCAGATGAAGTTCACTAAGAAGTTGGGATACAAGGTAACATATCATGATCCCTGTTACCTGGGCCGTTACAACGGCGAAGTGGATGCACCACGCCAGTTGCTGGAGGCCATGGGTGTTGAGCTGATGGACATGCCGCGCTGCCGTGAGAACTCGTTTTGCTGTGGCGCCGGCGGCGGTAGAATATGGATGGACGACTCCAAAATGAAAGAGAGGCCCAGCGAGATCCGCATCAAGGAAGCGCTTTCGCTTGGCAAAGAGGTGACCCACTTCATTGTCGCCTGCCCGAAAGACTACGCCATGTTTTCAGATGCGGTCAAGACCAGTGGCAACGAAGGCCGTATGAAGGTGATGGACATTATTGAGCTGGCCGGAGAAGCTATGGGAGGTTGAGAAGTTTCTGGTTTCTTGTTCCTGATTCCATTTCACGAACTGTTCCAGGGGATTGAAAGTCTATTGCGATCACCGCTATCATTCAATATTCAACCCCGGAAGGATCGCAGCTACGACCTAGGTTGTCAATTGCTGATTGACAATTCTCTTGGTTCAGACAAGGAATTCATTACATAACCTGGGAGGCCAGATACTATTCAAACCCTTCAGTCACCTTCCAAAGGACGTCCGTACGTCGCTTGAACATAGATTACGCATATCAGCTTCTTCTATTGGACACATAATGGACACATAATGGACACACAATGGAGACAGATATGGTTCAAGCAGGACACGAAAGCCTGAATTCCATGCAAAAAACCCCTTTAACCATGAGTAAGGTCAAGAACAACTCATAATGAAGACTCTGACCGGCATGCTTGGTCGCAAGGTCTAATCCGGATGGGATGCGGGCGTCATCATGGCAAGTGAAAGTACACTCCTACAGTAGAAAATGGCCAGCAGCTAGCGGCTCTTTTTCAACATAAAATGAGTTGTTCTTTCCCCATTTACTGCTTCAATGCTGAAACCCATCGCAGACCAGTCCAAGCCTGTGAACAGATTTTCTCCTTTGCCGAGAAGTACAGGTGAAAGCGCAAGATGGAGTTCATCGATATAGCCGGCCTGCAGGAACTGGCGGACAGTCGAAGTGCCTCCACCGATCCTGATGTCTTTCCCACCGGCCGCCTTCTTCGCTTCATCCAGTGCCGCCTTGATTCCTCCTGTGACAAAATGAAAGACGGTTCCTCCTTTCATCTCAAATGATTTCCTGGGATAGTGGGTGAGGACAAACACGGGAACATGATACGGTGGAGTTTCACCCCACCAGCCTTTCCATTCTTCGTCAGGCCAGTTGCCACGGATGGGACCAAACATGTTGCGGCCGAGAATCCAGGCTCCAAGATTATCAAAAGATCTTTCGGCGAACTGGTTGTCCACACCGTCTGTTCCGCTTCCCTCTCCATGCATCTTCTGAAATGCTTTGGTCGGGAACACCCAATTGTGAAGATCCATGCCGCCGACGCCCATGGGATTCTGCAGGTCCTGGGAGGGTCCGGCACCAAAGCCGTCCAGTGAAATAGAAAAAGCCGCTACTTTGACTTTGCTCATGGAAGTGGGATTTGATAGGAGGTAAAGATAAATACTGAATATTGAACAGATGAATATTGAATTTTGAATGTTGAAGTCAGTGAGATGCGAGATTCTGAAGGTAAGCTTTCATCATTACCCGACGGGGAATCCAGGGTTACCAATGACGCACTTTGAAAAAGTAAAAAAAGAGAGGAGATCAACCCAAAAAGGTTGCTTGGTCGCGCATAAGATGGGCTTTTCGCAAGGACGCGCTTTTGAGTTTTTAAAAATGAAGAGGAGATCGCGAGCCCAGCGAAGTTAGGGCGAAGCGATCTATGGCTGTTACTTTTTCCGGTTTACCCACAGGCTCGCCAGCAGACTCACTGCAAATACAACTGCTGTGCAAGTGTCAACGAGTTGTGGGTTGAAATCCGCACCTGTGAGCTTCAACAACAAAAAATGGATATAGGATGTTGAGTGATCACGATAGCCGAGTGCCTCGCGCACCTGCCAGTGCCAGTCTGTACAAAAGCAATAGCCCCATCCATACCAGATGCCCAGGACGAACCAGGAGAAGGCAGTGAGGGTCATTGTAATCAAATGGAGTTTCCTTGTCCGGGGGAACATCCACCCCACTACGTTGAAAAGCGTGAAAACTGTGTGGAATAGAAAAAAGAATATGTTCAGGAAATGCAACATCAGGGATCAAAGGTAGCGGACAAGGATTCAAGATATTGGGTCATCATTTGGGCCATCAAGGCTTCTCAAAACGCCACTTGTTGCACAAATCAAAAACAATAGTACTTTTGCAGTCCCGTTAGAAACGAAGGGAGCTTAGCTCAGCTGGTTCAGAGCATCTGCCTTACAAGCAGAGGGTCGGGGGTTCGAACCCCTCAGCTCCCACAAAACCCCGGAACACCTGGGGTTTTTGCATTTTGTGAATGCTCT
>JBDHXU010000222.1:0-2993 GCA_039810905.1 Cyclobacteriaceae bacterium
ACCTCCATGCAGCCCGACACAGAAATATCCAATCATGTCCATCTCCATGGCGATGGCGTGAAAGTGCTGGCCCTTTGGGTAGACGACGCGGTGAAATCCTTCAGCGAGACTGTTTCCCGCGGCGCACAACCGGCGTCACCACCACAAACATTGAAAGATGAGTTCGGGGAAGTAGTAATCTCCTCCATTCATACCTATGGTGAAACGCTCCACACTTTTGTAGAGAGGAAGAACTACAAAGGCGCATTCCTTCCCGGATTCAAACCTGTAACTTCAGATTTTAAACCCATACCCATCGGACTGGAATACGTAGACCATTGCGTGGGAAACGTAGAGCTTGGCAAAATGAATTATTGGGTGGACTTCTATGAGAAAGTCATGGGCTTCAGCCTGCTGCTTACTTTCGACGACAAAGACATTTCTACGGAATACAGCGCCCTGATGTCGAAGGTAGTCTCCAATGGCAATGGCTACATCAAGTTTCCTATCAACGAACCTGCATCCGGAAAGAAGAAGTCACAGATTGAAGAGTATCTTGATTACTATAAAAGCGCAGGCGTACAGCACATCGCCATCGCCACCAAAGACATCATTCGCACTGTCTCAGAATTGCGGCGACGCGGAGTAGAATTTCTGCGTGTGCCCGATACCTACTACGACGACGTCATGAATCGGGTGGGCAAAATAGACGAAGACCTGAAAGAACTGAAGAAGTTGAATATTCTCATCGATAGGGATGAAGAAGGATACCTGCTGCAGATCTTCTCCAAACCCATCCTCGACAGACCTACCCTCTTCTTTGAGATCATTGAACGCAACGGTGCACGGTCCTTTGGCAAGGGAAACTTCAAGGCATTGTTTGAGTCGATCGAGCGGGAGCAGGCGCTGAGGGGGAATTTGTGAAGAGAATGAAGAATGAAGAATGAAGAACGAAGAGTGAAGAACGAAGAATGCTACGCCCGCCGAAGCCTTGGCGTAGGTGGGAAGAGTGGGGAATGAAGTAAACAGGTTTATGGAATCCAGAATAGTCAATAAGTAATTAGGAATTGAACCTGAAATCTGAAATACCCTTAACATGAAAAACGAACTCCTGGAGCGGTCCAGACAAACAGCAACGGAATGGCTGAACAGCTCTATTGACGAAGAATCCAAGAAGCAAATCAAAAAAATGCTGGAGCAGGCAGACACAAGGCTCCTTATCGACAGCTTTTATAAATCACTTGAGTTTGGAACCGGCGGATTGAGAGGCATTATGGGCGTGGGATCCAACTGCATGAACCCCTACACAGTGGGAAGCGCCACGCAAGGCCTTGCCAATTATCTTAAGAAGTCGTTCCCGGATCAACCAATACAGGTCGCCATTGCGCATGACAGCAGGAACAACAGCAGGAAGTTCGCTGAAGTCACAGCGAACGTCTTCTCCGCCAACGGCATCACGGTGCACCTCTTCCCCGAACTGCGGCCTACTCCCCTGCTGTCCTTCGCCATCCGTCATCTGAAATGCCAGTCGGGTGTGGTCATCACCGCCTCGCACAATCCTAAAGAGTACAATGGCTACAAGGCCTACTGGAGCGACGGCGCACAGCTTGTCCCTCCCCACGACAAGAATGTGATCAAGGAAGTCAATGCTATTACCAGCTTCAGCCAGATACGGTTTGATGCCGACAAGAGCAAGATCAAAACCATCGACCACTCTTTGGAAGAAGCCTACTATGCTCAGGTGCTTCCGCTGATACCAAGAAAAGAGTGCATCAAAAAACATCACAATATCTCCATCGTTTATTCCAGCCTTCACGGTGCAGGAATAACCATGGTGCCACAATGCCTTAACAGGCTTGGCTTTACAAACGTGGCGATTGTAGATGAACAGAAGACCCCCGATGGGAACTTCCCCACCGTAGCTTCCCCGAATCCGGAAGAACGCTCTGCCATGGACCTAGCCTTAAAGAAAGCCAAGGCCATCAAAGCAGAATTGGTGATGGCTACCGACCCCGACACCGACAGGGTGGGAATCGGGATCAGGAATGCATCAGGTGATTTTTTCCTTTTGAACGGCAACCAGGCATTAAGCCTGATGATGTGGTTTATCCTCAGGAATCTCAAGTCAAAGGAAAACGCCTATATCGTCAAAACCATTGTCACCACCGAACTGATTGACACGATGGCGGCCCAGCTTGGTGTGGAGTGCGTCAATACTCTTACGGGTTTCAAATACGTGGCTGAGTTGATCCGGGAGAATGAAGGAAAAAAGAAATTCATTGCCGCCGGCGAGGAAAGTTACGGTTATATGGTGGGAGATTTTGTGCGCGATAAGGATGCAGTATCAGCATGTGCCTTCTTTGCCGCCATGGCCGCTGCCGCCAAAGATGAAGGCAAGGATTTGTTTGCCTGGCTGGTGACGATGTACCAGGAATTTGGACTGTATCGCGAGGGTCTTGTCAATCTTGTAAGAACAGGCGCCGAAGGCGAACAACAAATCAAGCAGATGATGGAGCGCTTCCGTAATGCTCCACCTTATATCATCGCAGGGCAAAAAGTCATCAGGCTTCTCGATTATCAATCAGGTGTTGAAACCAGTCTGCTCAACGGCCGTAAGACACAACTATCGTTGCCAAAATCGGACGTGCTCCAATTCTATACCTGGGATGGCGCCAAGATTTCCGTGAGGCCATCCGGCACTGAGCCCAAAATCAAGTTCTACGTCAGCGTCAATACCAAAATAACTGATCCTGCCAATTATGAATTGGCAATGGAGCATCTGGCCGAACAGATAAAAGCAATAGAAAACGATATTGTACGATGAGCGCATTCGCAAAAGACATCCAGCAGTTACTGGTCAGGGACCTGAAGAAGCTGGAGACCGAGATCTCCCAATACGCCGATGAACAGAGCATCTGGAAGGTGGATAAGCTCATCGCCAATTCTGCGGGCAACCTGTGCCTGCACCTTTGTGGCAACATCCAGCATTACATCGGCGCTATCCTGGGCAAGTC
>JBDHXU010000223.1:0-2985 GCA_039810905.1 Cyclobacteriaceae bacterium
GGATGAAGCTACTTGCTCCAGCACTTATTTTTTGCGGAGCTGCCTTTGCACAAACTCCGCAGGTGCCTCACAAGATGCAGTTTGCCGGAATGACGCTCACAATTCATGATGAGGTCAGACGGGAAATTCAGCACGACGTTGATGCACTTACCCTGCATCCCAAATATTTCAACATCAAAGCTGAGCGAGCCAGAACTTACTTCCCCATCATCGAAAAGATTTTTGCTGAGGAAAGACTTCCTGATGATTTTAAGTATCTCGCACTTCAGGAAAGTGCACTTGTTTCTGATGCAGTTTCAACTTCCAATGCAGTCGGTTTTTGGCAGTTCAAGGATTTTACCGCCAGGGAAATGGGACTGAGGGTGGATGAAGAGGTCGATGAAAGAATGAATATTGCAAGTGCAAGCCTCGCAGCTGCTCGTTATATAAAGCAGTGTAATCACTATTTCAACAATTGGGTATATGCCCTTCAATCCTATCAAATGGGGGCAGGGGGTGTGCTCCGGGCGGTGGGGGACAAGGATCTGGGCAGCCGTCACATGGATATTACAAGTGATACATACTGGTATGTAAAGAAATTCCTGGCGCATATGGTTGCCTTTCAAGACGTCACCTCCGTCAAGCCTTCAGTGACGTTGACTCCGGTTTCAGCCGCTGGCCAGTCAGTGTCTGACATAGCACGGTTACATTCCGTGGATTTGGCTCAATTGAAGGAGTTCAACAAGTGGTTGAAAACAGAAGTAGTTCCTGATGACAAGACCTACACATTCCTGGTTCCTGATGGAAAGACGAGCGAGAACTTTGGTATCCTCATGGTTGCGTCTGCTAAACCTTCGGGAATGCCTTTAGCCGCTGCGGAGGATAGAGAAAAATTGGAAATAAATGGAGTACCGGCAATTCGTGCGCGATCAGGTGACAATGCAGGTAAAATGGCGGCCTTGGGCCATATTAACCTTAATGAGTTCTTGTCATACAATGAAATGGACATTGCTCAGCCTATCAGAATCGGTCAGGTTTATTTTTTTGACAAAAAGAAAAAGAAGGGTTCACAGGAGCTATATCGGGTAAGACCAGGTGAAGACCTTTGGTCCATCAGCCAGCAATTTGGTATCCAGCAGAAATACCTCAGGAAATACAATAATCTGGATGAAAAGGTCTCTTTGTCGCCCGGCAATACCCTCAATCTTACGCACAGAGGAATAACCACGATCAATGAGGGTGAAGTGCTTGTACTAAATGAGCAGGAGTCCTTCCATTGGGAAGAGTCAATGGATGACCCAGACGCAAACCGATTTGAGAACGCTACCCTTAGTGAAGAGCAGATTCAGCCGGACGAGAAGTCCGATAAAATTGATGTTATTACTACTACCACGGAGCAATTTCACGATGTTAAACCATCGGACACCCTTTACAGCGTGGCCAGGCAGTATGGAGTTACCATTAAGGATTTAATGGAGTGGAATGACAAAAGGGATTTCAGTATTTCAATTGGCGAACGACTCCGTGTTCGCAATTCCCGCTAGTTGCTTTTTTCGATTTTCCCTCTAAATCTTACCTCTGTCCTTTTCTGTTCTTTGGGACGCCTTTGGAATATAATTAAAAAGAATAATTTTACCCCATGCCATGTTTAGTTAAACTGTTTTTAAGCTAATGGATAGCACAGTAAGGAAGTTCGACCTTGTAATGTTGGTGGATGACAATGACACAGACAATTTTATCAGCAAGCGAATTATAGAAATAACCAGGTTTGCTGACCAGGTGGAGGTAAAGAACTCCGGAAAGGCCGCGCTCGATTACCTTTCCGAGAACCAGAATAATCCAGAAGCCCTTCCCAATATCATCTTCCTCGACATAAACATGCCGGTGGTTGATGGCTTTGTATTCCTCTACGAGTTTGAGAAATTCAAGGAATTGGTCAAGACCCGGTGCAAAGTGATTATCCTGTCGAGTTCTGACAACAAACGGGATATCGACAAGATCGTGAACAATAACTATGTGATCAAATTCATCACGAAACCGCTCACCGAAACTGCCCTGGACGAGATAAGGATTGCAAATCTCTGAGGCGTCTATTCCCACTTTTTGTAATTTGGCCCAAAACAACTTCAGTATGCGCTATTGCTGTTTATTAATCATTGCTGCAGCGACTTGCGGCTCACATCAGTTGAATGCACAGTTCGTAAAGGTTGATACATTAACCCACTGGAAGAGAACTTTCCGCGGGGGTCTTAATATCAATCAATCTGCTTTTTCAAGCAACTGGAAGGCTGGGGGTATCAGTTCCTTCGGATTCAGTGCATTGATGAATTATAAGGCCAATTACAAAAAAAACAAAACATCTTGGGACAATGAAATTGACCTCCTGTATGGTATGGTCAATAATGCCGGGCAGGGCTATCGAAAAACACTGGACCGGATTTTTATTGATACGAAAGTCGGTTTTGCTTTGAATAAGGACTGGGACTTCTTCTACGCCATGAACGCCCAAAGCCAATTCGCAAAGGGGTACAAGTATATCAAGGACGCAAATGGGGTGGAGCAACCATTTCTTATATCTGACATTTTTTCCCCGATGTTCGTGACGGCAACGCTCGGTGCGGAATATCACCCGGTCAGCTTCTTCAAGGTGCGCTTCTCACCTTTGGCCCCTCGTCTGACCTATCTTGCCAACAACGATGGGAGGTACTATACCGTTGACCCTGCCAAGCCTTATGGAGTTACGGTAGGTGAAAACACACGATACGAGTGGTATGCCGCTCAAATCCTGGCAGAGTTTGGAAAGGATATTGCCAAGAACATCAACCTCAAATGGCGTTACGTATTGTTTGCCAACTATCAGACTTTTGACTGGAAGCAAGTGGATCATCGGGTCGACTTGAGTATTACGGCGAAGGTGAACAAGTTTATCAATGTCAATCTTGGCGGCATCTTCCTCTACGACTACGACCAGGACTCAGGACCACAATACAGCCAGGCTTTTTCGCT
>JBDHXU010000224.1:0-2964 GCA_039810905.1 Cyclobacteriaceae bacterium
CCCTTTTTTGATGCCCAAATCATATACCACGCAAGCGCGTATCGCAGACCTGGGCGAACCTCGAGTGATCGTCATTGGAGGAGGGTTCGGAGGCCTGGAGGTTATCAGAAACCTTAAGCATTTCAAAGGCCAGGTAGTCCTGTTCGACCGGCATAACCACCACACGTTTCAGCCGCTTTTATACCAGGTAGCCACATCAGGACTGGAGACAAGCTCGATCGTTTTTCCTCTTCGAAAAAGGTTCTCCTATCGCGAGAATTTTTACTTCAGACTGGCTGAAGTAAACCAGGTCATTCCGGAAGAGAAAGTAATTGAAACCTCCATCGGCAAAGTGCACTACGACTATCTTGTGATAGCCACGGGTGCGACCACCAACTTCTATGGAATGCAGGATGTGGAGAAAAATGGCCTCCCGATGAAATCTATAGAAGATGCCATCGGGCTCCGCAACAGGATCCTGCGTAATATGGAACGGGCGCTTCTCACCGATGATCCCGAAGTCATGAATAGTCTGATGGACTACGTGATCGTAGGTGGAGGACCAACCGGAGTCGAACTCGCCGGTGCTCTTTCAGAATTAAAGAACAACGTGTTTCCCAAGGACTACCCCGAGCTGGAAATGTCTCACATGGATATTTACCTCGTGGAAGCCGGACCCCGTTTGCTCAACGGCATGTCTGAAAAGGCATCCGAAAAAGCAAAGCAGTACCTGGAATCAATGGGTGTAAAGGTGATGCTCAATGCCGCCGTTAAATCGTATGATGGCTATGAAGTGACTTTCAACACCGGCGAGAAACTGATCTCACGGATGCTCATCTGGGCAGCAGGTGTAAAGGGATCGGCTGTCAACGGATTGAAGCCGGAGGTTATGACCAGGCCAGGGCGTCTGCTGGTGGACGAATTCAACCGGGTCAAAGGCTATGAAGACATTTTTGCAATTGGAGATATTGCAATCATGGAAGGCGACCCGGCATGGCCAAAAGGTCATCCGCAAATGGCGCCTCCTGCCATGCAACAGGGAAAGCTCGTTGCCCGGAATATCCTCAGACTCAAGGCGGGCAAACCGATGAAACCATTCCGTTATCGTCATCAAGGCAGCATGGCCACTGTGGGGCGCAACCGCGCTGTCGTTGATATGAAAGTATTCAAGACGCAGGGCTTCTTTGCATGGTACATCTGGATGTTTGTACACCTGATATCCATCACTGGCTTCCGCAACAGGGTCTTCACCTTCTTCAGCTGGGTGTGGAGCTACCTGTCTTATGACAGAAGCAACCGGCTGATCATCGGACGGCCTAAAGACGAAGCATAAGGAATGGACGGCACCAGGGAACTCACCAAATATCAACTTACAGCGGGTGGTGTGCTCGTTTCGCTGGGCATTATTTACGGTGACATCGGGACCTCACCCCTGTATGTCTTCAAGGCCATCATCCTTGGCAGAACTATTTCAGAGGAACTGATACTGGGAGGAATGTCCTGTATCTTCTGGACCCTCACACTGATCACTTCTTTCAAATATGTATTTCTCGCACTGAACGCCGATAACAAAGGTGAAGGTGGGATATTTGCCCTTTACGCCAAGGTCAGGAAATTCAAAGCCGAGTGGGTTATCTATCCGGCCATCATTGGCTGCTGCACACTGATCGCTGATGGATTTATCACTCCCTCCATCAGTATTGCCTCAGCGGTTGAAGGTTTGCGTATCAGCTATCCCTCCATTCCGACTGTGCCGATTGTAATTACAATCCTTGTTCTTCTGTTCTTCTTCCAACAGTTTGGTACCAGTGTAGTCGGCAGCACGTTCGGCCCTATCATGCTGATCTGGTTTGTAAGCATCGCCATTTTTGGAACACTGCAGTTGATCGAAAACCCGTCCGTTCTGCAGGCGATCAATCCCTATTATGCATACAATTTGTTGGCTAACTACAAGGGAGGATTCTGGCTTTTGGGCGCTGTATTCCTTTGCACTACAGGAGCAGAGGCCCTGTATTCCGATCTGGGTCACTGCGGAAAAGCCAATATCCGGGTAGGCTGGGGATTTGTTAAGGTTGCACTCCTTCTTAACTATATGGGTCAATCGGCCTGGCTGCTGAAACATGTGGGTGAAAACATGGATAATCAAATTCCATTCTACGCCATCGTACCGGAGAGCTTCCTGATTTTCGGAATTGTGATCGCAACCATGGCAGCTATTATAGCCAGCCAGGCCTTGATCTCGGGAACTTTCACCCTTGTCAACGAAGCCATGAAGTTAAAGCTGTGGCCCAGTACAAAGGTCAGGTACCCCAGCCGCAACAAGGGACAGATTTATCTTCCGGCTATCAACTGGGTTCTGCTTTTCGGCTGTGTGCTTGTGGTTTTCATCTTCAGAGAATCTACAGCCATGGAAGGTGCCTACGGTCTCGCCATCATCCTGAACATGCTGATGACCACACTGCTCCTCACCTTCTACTACCGTACGGTCAAGCAGTCAAGGTTCAGGATGGCCCTGATCAGCATCGTTTACTTTTCTCTGGAGACCCTCTTCCTGATCTCCAACTTCGACAAATTTGAACAGGGAGGATGGTTTACCTATACGGTCGCTTTCCTCATTTTCCTGCAGATGTTTGTGCTCCTGAAGGCCCGCTATCTCCGCGACCGTCATACGGAGTTCGTCGACCTTAAACATTACGTCTCGCTCATTCAGGATCTTCAGGCAGACGACAGCATTCCCAAGGAGGCGACGAATCTGGTATACATGGCAGTTGCGGATAGTCAGCGGTACATCGATTCAAATATTATTTACTCGATATTTAAGAAGAGACCCAAACGCGCTGATGTCTATTGGTTCATTCACGTCGATACGGTGGACAGCCCTTATACGTCCAAGTATTCTGTGGATACCATCATACCCAAGAAGTGTTTCTTCGTCCGGATCAAGCTTGGGTTCAAGGCCGATCACCGGGTTAACCTCCTTTTTGC
>JBDHXU010000225.1:0-2930 GCA_039810905.1 Cyclobacteriaceae bacterium
TAGAAGGAGTAAACAAAAAGAATGGTGATCGTGATGACCCACACGCCAATAGCTTTGGCGAAAAAGAAGTTACTCACCATTTTACCCACTGCGATGTACTCGAACACTGAAAATGTAATCACTGCCCATAACCCAAGCTTGAAGTGTTCCCAAACGCTCTCGTTGACCGGAACAAACGCGCCAATTAAACAGGAACGGTTAGTCCAATCGTATACATAATGATAGAGACCACCCAGAACCGCGATGACAAAAAATCCGGATATACTCCACCCCCTGATATGTTTAACTACATTCATTTGTACACGCTGATGACTTCATCAAGCAGCTAACCGCCAGTGCCCACTCTATTCAAATCCTCCTTCACCTCTGTACAGCCTTATCCGCTTGTCCAGCTTCACCCGTAGCACGGTAACGTAGGGGTCCTGTCCTTCAGAGGGAAGGTCGATATAGACCAGGCCCGGAACGTGACTCCATGATATCTTGCCCACCACCTTGTGTGTCAGTTTAGCTCCACTGCCCAGCATAGTAATGTCTTCAATATGATTGTCCAGTCCCTTGATGACTACCTGGCCCGAAGTCCGGCCTGGAAGATAAAGATAGAGGGTGGTCGAATCTTTGGACAGGGTAGTGGGACCATAAAAATGTCCGGGCGAGATGCCTGCTATGGTGCCGAATACAGCCTCTCCATTTCTGCGATTCCAGGCACCAAGCTCCTTCAGTACTTTGGTTTGTTCTGTCGGGATAGTGCCGTCAGACTTCGGTCCCATGTTAAGCAGGAGATTGCCGCCATGGGATACGGCGTCGACAAAGATGGTAATGACTTCATAGGGAGTCTTCCAATTCATGTCTGATGGTTGATATCCCCAGTTGTTGTTCGTGGTCATGCACAACTCCCACCAGGAATAGGAAGGCTTTGAAACAGGAACGTTCTGCTCAGGTGTGACATAGTCGCCATAGCCTTGCAGCCTGCCATTGATGATGGCTGCTGGATTCCTTTCAAGGATCATATGCCGGATTTTCTCTGCCTCCCACTGCTCGGCGCTGTGCTCCCAGTCGCCGTCAAACCAGAAGAGGTCGGGATTGTACATCGAACTGAGTTCTGCTATCTGACTTTGCATAAAAGTTCTGAACCGGTTCCACCGTGCATAGTCCGTGTATAGTTTGTATTTGACGCTGTCTTTGATGAACTCCGGGTAGTCGGGATGAGTCCAGTCGATGAGCGAGAAATAAGTACCTGCTTTGAGGCCGCGTTTACGCAGCGCAGTAAGAAAAGGCCCGACTATGTCTTTGCGGGCCGGCGTGCTGTTGACTGAACTCAGGGTTCCTGCTTTTGTCGGATACATGGCCACACCATCGTGATGCTTGGTCGTGATTACCGCATAGCGTGCGCCGGATTCCTTCACCAGATCGGCCCACACCTCCGGGTCGTACTGCTTCATATCAAATCCCTTCAGCTGCCTCATGTAGTCGGAATGGGAAATCTTCCGGTTAAAGAAGCTCCACGACTCATCCACACCATTCACAGAGTAGATGCCCGCGTGAATGAATATGCCCAGCTTCGCATCGGCGAACCACTGCATCTTGTCTTTGATGGATTTTGGGTCCACGTGCGATTGAGCCCAAAGAGAGGAATGGAAAAGGAGGGAAGCGAGTGGAACAAGAAGGCGGGTTTTCATATGGAGGGATTGCATGTGAAGATAGGGGAGGCGTCAGAATTTTGAATGTTGAATGTTGAATATCCAATGTTGAAGCAGCAACTAGTAGGGGTTAATCAACCGCTGCCGCGGGAGGCCAACATAAAGGATACCGTTGTATTCCAATCAACATTGGAAATTGGTTATTCATTACTCAAAATTCATCCGGCTTTTACGTCAGCGGTAAGTGTAACCTTGCTTTGCGAATCTATATTTATTCAAGAACCAATCTTCCATGAAATCGATCCATCTCTTGGCAGTTATTGCCGTGCTGGCCGGCTGTAATCAGCCGGCTACGAACAATCAGTCAATCACCCCCACGGCGCCTGAGCAGAAATGGACGTGGTCCACAGAAAGGCTTGAGAAAGCCGTTGCTCAGGTGAGAGCCGGCAGGGACCTTACTCCCAAGACATGGCCCAACGGAGCCAAAGTTGCAGTCCTGCTATCCTTTGACGTGGACAACGAGACGATAGCATGGTGGGAGGGTGAGCCTACTATTTCTGAACTGTCGCGCGGAGAATACGGCTCGAGAGTCGCACTTAAACGCATCGTCAATCTTCTTGAAAAACAGAATGTGCCAGCCTCTTTCTTCATACCCGCTTTGAGCCTTCATCTTTCTCCCCAGATGGCGGATGAGATCAAGCGGCTGCCCCGGCATGAGTTCGCCGTGCACGGCTGGATACATGAAAGAAATACGCAGGTACCACCCGACAAAGAAAGGGAGATGATTGTCAATGCACACAAGAAACTGACCGACATGACCGGTGAACCCATTGTAGGTTATCGCGCTCCCTCCTGGAATTTCAGCCCTGTAACACCTCAGATCATTCAGGATATGAAATTCATTTACGAAAGCTCCATGATGTCAGACGATCGCCCTTATGAGTTGGTGATTGGAGGCAAGCCCACCGGAATTGTCGAACTCCCGGTTGAGTGGATACTCGATGATGCACCCCTTTTGGATCCACGCGGTGATCGTTATACCGCCCCCCGTGACTGGCTCCAGGTGCAGAAAGACGAGTTTGATGTAGCTTTTGAAGAAGGAACTATATTCTTGCTGACCATGCACCCGCACTACATCGGCCACCGCTCAAGGATTGTAGTGCTCGAAGAACTGATCAAACACATAAAGTCCAAAGGAAAGGTCTGGTTTGCAACCCACAGGGAAGCAGCAGAATATGTGAAGCAGCAGGCGGGAATGGATTAGGGAACAAGTTTCAAGTTCCAGGTTCAAGG
>JBDHXU010000226.1:0-2759 GCA_039810905.1 Cyclobacteriaceae bacterium
AGAATGACACGGTGTCCCTGTTCAATGATAAGGCCGTGGCCGGATCCTTGACAATGACATCTGTAAAGGTGGGATAAAAGTATGAATTGAAGAATGGAAGCGGGTATGATTAAAGAGCAGAAAGTTGAAGTAAGGCCGGCATTGCATTATCTGGTGCGTGAGCCGCTCAAGGAAACAGAAAACCCTCCGGTGCTGATTCTTTTGCACGGGGTGGGAAGCAACGAGAGAGATCTTTTCTCGATTGCCGGTAAGCTTCCGGAAGAATTTCTTGTTCTTTCGCTGAGAGGTCCATACCGTCTAGGGCCGCAACGCTATGCCTGGTACCAGGTTGATTTCAAATCCGGCATACCTGCCATCACACATGACCAGGAGGCTGCAAGCAGGGAACTGTTGATGAATTTCATCAATCAGATGGGTGAACATCATCATTTTGATCCGCAAAGGATATTCATCGGCGGTTTCAGTCAGGGTGCCATCATGTCGCTCGGCCTCGGGCTGATTCACCCCGGTCTGTTCAAAGGCATCATTGCTATCAGTGGCCGGCTGCCCGAAGAATTGAGAGCGGAATTTGCGCCAGCAAGCGAGTTATCCGGATTGAGCGCATTTGTGACCCATGGCACCCATGATCGTGTGCTCACCGTTGATTATGCGAGGAAGGTGCAGTCATTTCTTGGTGACGTCGGAGCAAAGTGCTTTTACAGGGAGTACAATGCCGGACATGGCATTAGCGGAGAGATGCTGCAGGATTTGAACGAATGGCTTAATAAGGCGATCGCGCTCTAACTCCTTGCTATCGACCTCATCTTTTGTACTGGAGCGCAAAGCTTAGACTTTTCTAACCCGGCAATGACGATCTTTGACGGGCCGTCAATATTTAAATTGCCGGAATTAGATCTAATGAAATCGCTCTGGTCCAGGATAATCAGGCTGTCCCTCAACGGACTAAAAAGGGGTGAGCACATATCATCCTATGTGCTGGCCAAGGGGCATCGTGAACTTCTCATTACGATCAGGGGATTCGTAAAGGACCTGATATTCATAACCCTTGGCATCTTCTCCGCTTCGTTTGGATTTAAGGGTTTTCTACTCACCAACCGATTTATTGATGGCGGCGCTACCGGCATCTCCCTGCTTATCCGGGCCCTTACCAACTTTCCGCTTCATTATCTGATCCTGTTGGTGAATATACCTTTCATGCTGCTCGCCTATTACGTGATCGGAAGGCAATTTGCCATCAAAACCATTTTGGCAATTTCAGGTCTGGCGCTTTGCCTGGCCAATGTCAATTTTCCAAATGTGACGAATGATAATCTGCTGGTTGCCGTGTTTGGCGGCTTCTTCCTGGGTTCAGGCATCGGCATGGCTGTAAGGGGAGGCGCGGTTATTGATGGTACTGAAGTGTTGGCCATTTTTCTGAGTCGCAAACTTGGAACTACCATAGGAGATATTATTATCATGATCAATATCCTGATCTTCTCCGCAGCTGCCTGGCTTTTGGGAGTTGAGATTGCCTTGTACTCCATGATTACATATCTCGCGGCATCAAAGTCCCTGGACTTTATCGTGGAGGGTATTGATGAATACATCGGCGTCACAATTGTATCGTCTCACAGCGAGGAAATCAGGCAAATGATCATCAATGTGATGGGGCGCGGTGTGACCGTCTACTCCGGCAAAAGAGGATATGGAAAGAGAGGGGAAACAAAGGACGTAGATGTTATCTATACCGTGATCACCAGGCTGGAATTGAACAAGCTAAATACAGAGATAGAAAAAATCGAACCCAATGCATTTGTTGTGATGAACAGCATTAAGGATACGAAGGGCGGAATGATCAAGAAAAGACCGCTGAAGTAGACAACTCAGTTGGCATTATCCAGGTTTACAATCCCTTCTTTGACAGGAACTCATTCAGTTCTTTCAGCTTGTCGGTGTTGATGATATCCACGCCGGCGCCGAGCAATTCTTCCCAGGCTAGTTCATTGTCGGGGATGGCCCAGAGGCGCAGCTTCTTGCCTTCAGCATGCACCCGATGGGCCAGATCGCGTATTCGCTGGAGGTCGTGGGGAGTGGATTTCTGGTGCCCGCTCCAGTTACTCCAATTTTTGTAATGATCACTGATCACCGGCATATCATCTGTTGAATACCCTTTTCCAAGATCTTCAGGCCGCCCGTCAAAAGCCAAACCTTTGGTTTCCGATGATCCAATTTTATCAAGTGGGCGGTTCCCTGAAACGAAAATGCGAACCGGGCAGAATTTGTCCTGGCATCGAAGCCTGGAATATCGACCAAGCAGTAAGTTAACAGCCTCATAGGTTGTCTTTGCATCGGTTTTCAGGTCGATCATGAGATAGAAGGGTTGATCATAGTTTTGAAAGATTCTCCCATTTCTGGCCACAAGGCTGTCCAATGGATAGAAATAGAGCTGATCCAGAGACCTGGATTCTTTTCCAGGCTTGTTGTGTGAGACCAGCAGTTGCCCATCGATAAGATGGACATCAGCCTCCACGGAAGTGAAGCCATTGTCAAGCGCATTAAACAATGGTCGTACATGTTCATAGTCGTTATGCGCATGAGCATTGAGGTGGGGTGTCTGTGTTTGTATGAGCACAGGCAGGAACAATGAAAGAAGGAGGTACTTCATTGGAATGGCGTATAATAACCTGAAGGTAAGAGCCTCGTATAGGGCGTGCAAGTTCAGCAATTCGGGTCCGACCTGGGCAACCCTGGGTGCCTTCCGGTCTTAAACCGCGATCAGA
>JBDHXU010000227.1:0-2725 GCA_039810905.1 Cyclobacteriaceae bacterium
TCAGCCTTATCCTTGCTGCGCCCCCAAACAAGCACTTTCCTGATAGGGCGTACCGTCGCATGTGCGCGTATTAGCTGAGGTCCCAGCGCACCGGTTCCAACCATCAAAAGTGTGCGGCTGTCCTCCCTTGAGAGAAAAGAAGATGCCAGCGCTGAAGTTGCCGCCGTGCGCCATGTGGTCAGTGTTTTGGCATCCAGGACTAGCCTGCAATCGCCGGTGTGTCCATCGAAAAGAAGATAAACACCATGGATGGCCGGCAGCTGATACTTTGCGTTGTTCGGTGACACTGTAACCACCTTAACGCCCAGATCCTTTCCCGGTATCCAGGATGGCATGAGCAAAAGCGTCGAGTCCTTATCCTCAGGCGGATTTTTAAAGTCATGATGATGCCGCAGCGGCGTCACCGCCTCCCCTGATCCAAAGGCTAACCGGAGCGCTTCAATAAGAGAGGGAAAACTCAGTGCTTGATTAATCTGATCGGGTCCTGCGTAAGTCATTTAGCCAGCATCATGACCCAATATTGGATTTGATTGATGAATATCCAATTCAGAGATTCAAAAGGTGCGGTACGAATCTCAATTTGACAAAGTCGTAACTTTGCGGACCATGTTAGAATGACATTTCAGTCTATGAACCCCGAAGACATTACCGACGTTACCAAGGCCATTCAGCTGGCCCTTGCTCCTGTCTTTCTTCTCACCGGTATTGCAGGGATTCTCAACGTAATGATGGGACGGCTCTCGCGGATAATTGACCGCGGCAGATCAATTGCCGATGGGCATGCATTCATGGAAACAGAAGATCAAAAGCACCGTGAACTTCACAACCTGGAACGGAGGAGGCACAATGTCAGTATTGGCATCACGGCTTGCACCATCGCAGCTTTGATGTTGTGTACTGTTATTGCTACGCTTTTCATTGAAGCGATGATGGCTGTACCTCTTCATTGGCTGGTGGGCTTGCTCTTCACCGCATCGACAATGGCTCTCGTTGTAGGTCTGGCCTTTTTTCTGCGGGAAGTGCACATCGCAACCAATACGGTGCGAATCCGCATTCCTGGTAAGAAGACAATGGATTAGAATCTACTCAGGATCAACCTCCGATACTGATGATGCTTTAACCGACTTTCTGAATTGCCAGTAGAATGGCAGGCCACTGGCGATAAGAAGCAAGGCAAAAACCGTCTGCTTCGGTTGCACGATGATCGTATTGATTGTAAACACCACAGAAAACAGCAGGAAGATAAGCGGGATAACGGGATAACCAATTACCCTTGCCTGAATCGCTCCGTTTCTCTTCATCCGAAGGACCGCCAATGACAGCAAACCATAGAACAGGAAGATCGTAAAGACCAGCATGTCGGTAAGCATGTCGAAAGAGCCTGTCAGCAAAAGAACCACACTTCCCGTCATAGTAAAAAAGAGTGCCATATAGGGCGTACGAAAATTGGGATGGATCTTCTTCACGGTGGCGAAGAAATATCCTTCCTCGGCCATGCGGAAGCTTTTGCGCGGAACGGCGATGACGTTGCTGTTCAGTGCGCCGAAGACAGAGATCATCAGGAGCATGACAAGGAAGGTCTTGCCAAAATCACCAAACAACAGGTCTGCAACCGCAAAAGCGCCAATATCTCCTTCCCCCAGTGAACGGAAAACCTCGACCGGCATGACACGAAGGAAGGTAAAGTTGGTAAGCACGTAGATCAGCATCGAGATAAGTACTCCCAGTGTCATAGCCAGTGGAACATTTCGCCTGGGATTCACCATTTCCCCTGAGATGTTGGCGGCAATGTCCCACCCATGGTAGGCCCAGAAGGCGCCGAGCATGGAAGTCAAAAAGGCGCTGTAGAGCGGAACACCAGAAAGCAGGTTCGATGATGCCTCGGACGCAGTATCTGGCACTTTGTATAACAAACCAAAGGCGATCAATATGAAGAGTCCAAATATTTTGGCTGAGGTGATAATATTGTTGACCACACCGCTGGCTCTCACTCCCAGCATGTTGATTAAGGTCAGAGTAACTATGGATGTGACACCCACCAACTTGATGCCTGAATCCCGAAAGGGATAAATGAACCCGGCGATGGAAACATCAGCCCATGCGTCCATCGGGTTTGGCAATGGCACAATGGAATGAATAATCTGGGCGAAAAGAAAACTTAGCGCCGCTATACCTGCTGGCCCCACAATCACAAAGTCGGCCCAACCGGAAAGAAAAGCCATAAAATTTCCATAGGCGATCCTGAAGTATTCATACATGCCGCCGGAGTCCTCTGTCAGCGAGGCGAGTCCGCTGATCGTAAGGGCCCCAAACAGGCTGATGGCTCCGGCTACGATCCAGGCGGCGATGATAGCCTCACCTCCCAGCCCTGTCTGTGACATCGGCACAATCTTCTTGAACACACCGCTGCCGATGAGGAGACCCACGACGAGCAGCGTACCGCTCGTAAGTCCAAGCGCTCGTTTAAGGGAGGCACCGCGTTTGGGATGATCGCTTTGCATAGGAACAGACTGCAGCGAAGATAGGGAATAGGTGATGGCATTCTGACGAACCCATGACTATCTGCAACGATAATCCGCCGTTGATGGAAAGAATGGTCGGTGATCTAGTCGGTTACTTCCTTTTCCTGTTTGGTCGCCGCGTCTGATTCCGACTTGGCATCGCTGTCGGGAATCTGTTCTCCTCTGCGGCCGAAGAAAGTCTTGCGGAACATAAACAGTACCCA
>JBDHXU010000228.1:0-2695 GCA_039810905.1 Cyclobacteriaceae bacterium
GGAGCTTTCAAAACATCTTCCTGCCCATACAAACAAAATTCGTCAGGCAAGCCGGCATCCACAAAGAGTGAATGCAGCGGATGATCTGGTGGTTGCAGATCTATTGAATTTTGAATCAACTGAAAAAGCTGTTGCCGGGAGTGATATTGTGTATCTCCTGGCCGGCCTCGAATACAAGGCTTCAGTTTGGGAGGAACAATGGCCTAAGGTTATGCGAAATACCATCGATGCCTGCAAAACGCACAACAGCAAACTGGTCTTCTTTGACAATGTTTACGCCTACGGTCGCGTGTCTGGCCCTATGACGGAGGACACGCCGTATCATCCTGTGAGCCGAAAAGGGGAGGTTAGGGCGAGGATTGCCGGAATGTTGATGGATGAAGTGAAGGCGGGGGGTCTGAATGCCATGATTGTAAGGAGTGCTGACTTCTATGGTCCCGGATCCCTCCTGAGCATGACGTATTCAACAGTTTTTGAACGCCTGAAGGCAAAGAAAGGAGCGCAATGGATTGGTGATCTTAAGACAATTCACAGTTTCACTTATACGCCAGATGCAGGCAAGACCGTAGCCATACTGGGTAATTCTCCTGATGCATACAACCAGGTTTGGCACGCACTCACCAGTAAGGAAAGGATAACGGGTGAAGACTTCGTGAGGATAGCCTGCGATATCGCTCAGCAACCATATAGGGTGCAGGCAATGCCACGATGGATGGTTCGTCTCTTGGGATTATTTATTCCCGTGTTGCGTGAGTTCGTGGAGATGATGTACCAGTTTGAGGAAGACTATCTTTTTGATAGCACCAAATTTGAGAGGACCTTCAACATGAAGGCTACATCATACAAAGAGGGAATCAGATCCTGTTTGTAATGATCACAGTCTTCGGCTCTCTTTACATTTTTATTGGATAAATTTGTCGGGAAAAGATTAGCCGCATATGAAAACTAATTTGACGCTCTTCTCCGGGTTGTCTGCACCATTGTTTATGTTCCTGATCGTGGTGGCTTGTGCTCAGAGCAGTCAGAAGGGAGCAGATGTGTTGTCACCGAAGGAATTCTCAGAACAACTCAAGAAAGATCCCTCCATTGTTCTTATCGATGTGAGGACTTCAGACGAAATGAAAGACGGATATCTGGAGGGCGCGATACACCTGGACTTTAATAATCCTGGATTTCAGAAATCAATTGACAGTCTGAATCATAGCCGCAAATATTTTGTCTACTGCGCGGCAGGGATGCGAAGTGGCAAGGCAATGAAGATGATGAAGTCAGCAGGCTTTAAGGACGTCGTATCGCTTGATGGCGGAATAAACGGCTGGAGAGCCCAGGGCTTGCCTGTAGTTCACTGAGATAGTGCATCTGCGGTTGACTTTTGTCACGGGGCGAGAATTTCTAACCTGATTGGGTTTTAAGGCCAATCCTGGCTGTAAGGATTGTTTTTTGACCAAAGACGCTCTTTTGATCATAAGTAACCCTGAATAGCGTAACAGATCTGGAGTGTGTGTCCTCGCCCGGGGATTGATACATCCCGTCAGTAACATCATTTTTTTTGCAGGCTCAGATCAGGGTTATACTTTTGAAGTTCGTCAGAAATGCAAATCATCAATTCCATCCTAACCTGGGTGATGAAGAAGCGGATCCATCAGATGGAACTCTTCATGAAATACCCCCATGACGTGCAGGAAGAGCTTTTACATAAGCTGCTGCTGACTGCCCGTCCGACTGAAATGGGTCAGAAATATGGATTTGATGAAATCGTCAATTATAATGACTTTGCCCGTCAGGTACCGGTGCACACTTACGAGCGCCTCTTTCCATACATCGAGAGAATGATGAAAGGCGAACAAAATGTGCTCTGGCCGTCAGAGATCAAATGGTTTTCTAAATCATCTGGCACTACAAATTCAAGGAGTAAGTTTATCCCGGTTTCTGCTGAGTCACTTGAGGACTGTCACTTCAAGGGTGGGAAGGACCTTTATTGTATTTACGTTCACAACTTTCCCGAAACAAATATCTTTTCAGGCAAGGGGTTGGCAATCGGAGGTTCTCATCAGGTTAACGAGCTGGATCCTACTTCTACTTCTCATTATGGAGATGTTTCTGCGGTGATCATGCAGAATCTTCCTGTGTGGGCTCAAATGATTCGCACGCCCAGCCTGGAGGTGGCGTTGATGAGCAATTGGGAGGAGAAGATCGAAAAGTTGGCAAGGGAGACAATGAGCGTTGACGTCACCCATCTGGCTGGCGTACCCACATGGACCGTTCTACTGTTGCAACGCGTAATGGACCTGACCGGTAAGCCAATTTTGGAAACGTGGCCAAACCTGGAGGTTTTCTTTCATGGAGCGGTGGCGTTCACACCATACCGCAGCCTGTTCAGAAGCCTTATTCCCAGCGATCACATGCATTACTGGGAGACCTACAATGCCAGCGAGGGCTTTTTTGGCATCCAGGACCAAAGCAATTCTGATGAATTGTTACTGATGCTGGATTATGGTATTTACTATGAGTTCATTCCGGTCGAAGAGTCCGGTCTTGAAAGCCCCCACGTGGTTCCGTTGAGTGAAGTGGAAATTGGCAGGAACTACGCCATGGTTATTACAACCAATTCGGGACTGTGGCGATATAATATCGGGGATACCATTAAGTTCACGAGCAAGTCGCCCTACAGGATCAAAATTTCAGGAAGGACCAA
>JBDHXU010000229.1:0-2641 GCA_039810905.1 Cyclobacteriaceae bacterium
AGGATGCCGCGGTGATTGAGTTTGATCGAATAATCGGATATACCCAGTCTCTTGAAAATAGCTTTGATCATCAGGATAATCTCCGCTTCGCACGTAAGAGAATCAGTGCCGATGACGTCAGCATCACACTGATAGAATTCCCGGTAGCGCCCCTTCTGCGGCCGGTCTGCACGCCAAACCGGCTGGATCTGATATCGTTTGAATGGAAAGGTTATATCATGACGATTCATCACTACGTACCGTGCAAAAGGTACCGTCAGATCATAACGCAAGCCCTTTTCCGCTACTTGCGGCGCCAGGATCTTTGAATCAATGGAGGTCAGACTTCCACGGTCAATATCCTTCAGAAAATCTCCTGAATTGAGGACCTTAAACAGCAATTGGTCCCCTTCCTCACCGTATTTGCCGGTCAGGGTGGAGAGATTCTCCATAGCCGGGGTTTCGATGGGCTGAAACCCGTACAGTTGAAAGACAGACCTGATGGTTTGAAAGATATATTCCCGGCGGGCCATTTGCAGCGGACCGAAGTCGCGGGTGCCTTTGGGAAGGGTAGGTTTCTCCATAAAAATGTCGGGCAATTTACTCAGGAAGAGAGAGATTCAGGGGTTGAGAGACCCTATTTCAGCTTCTTTTCGCCCCAAAAGGTGGTCAGGAAATCATAAATAGAAGGCAAGCCTTGTAATCCAGTGGTCAAGCGGCTACTTTTGCAGCCTTTAAAAGCGAAACCATGTCAGTCACCCGTCTCAAAAGAAAGAATCGCCGGGACAAAGCCGAAGCTGCTCGTCGCCGCCAGGCATTGAAGATTCAAAACTTCAAACCCGTAGCCAAAGGAGTAGATATTGAGAAGATCAAGGAGGAGTTTAAGGCCAAGAAGGCTGCTGCCAAATAGCCTAATCCTTTTATTTTTTCTTCAAACGCATTGCAGACCTCACGGTCTGCAATTTTTTTGCCCGCTATATGGGTTTACGGTCTGTTCAGACGCCGCGTTTTCCCAGCTCTATAACTTCCAGTTTTCTCACAGCTCCCGATTCAATCTCCATCCTGATCGCTGTCCGAACGGTGTGGAATCCCTGCTGGCCTGCCGCGCCCGGGTTAATGAAAAGCAAATTATTTTCCTCGTCCTTTTTCACCTGAAGGATATGCGAATGGCCGCATATGAGCAGATGAGGATGTTTTGCATTGATCAGCTTTCTCACCCTTGGATTGTAGGAGGGAGGCTTGCCAGCGATGTGAGTAAGGAAGACCAGTACGCCTTCACACTCAAACCACAAGTCTTCAAGGAATGAGTTTCGCATGGAGGGATCGTCAATATTTCCATGCACTGCGCGGAGACTTGTAATTTTGCCAAGCCCATCCGTAACAGCACGGTCCCCGATGTCTCCCGCATGCCAGATTTCGTCGCAGGCACTGAAGTGGGTGCTCAGTGTGGGATCGAGGAATCCATGGGTATCAGACAGAAGCCCTATCTTCAATCTTATTTTGTTACAATGGATTCAATGGCATCAGTGATGCTGCGGAAGTAAGGATCGAAACTCTTATCACCGCGTGGGTGCTCCTGGTTGGAAAGCACGATGATGGTCACGGGTACATCAAGATAGCGTATGATAACAGTGTTATATCCGGGGTTACTACCGGTATGCCACACCACTCTTCCTGATCGTTGATCCTGTCGGATCTCCCACCCGTAGCCATAACCCACTTTGCTGTGATCGTTAAGTTCAGCGGGAGTGTAGGCAAGCTCAAGTGTTTTTTCGCTTACGAGTTTTTCTTCTGCAAGGGCCTGATCCCACTTGACAAGATCATTGATGGTGGAGCTTACACGACCCGGACCTTTGCGATAGCCAAGCCAGAAGATGTAGTTGGATTCGGGAAATGAATCAGCTCTCACATACGTTCCACGCTCTTCGATGAATTTGTGTCCTACGGCAAGATTGGGCAGCCTGGATTTATCTTCGTTGGTACGTATGTCCGTTGCCGTCATTTTTAGCGGCTTGAAAATCTTGTCCCTGCATAGCTGTACAAAATCCTGCCCAGACGCTAGTTCTGCGATGCTGGCCAGTACGACATAGCCTGTGTTGCTGTACTCGTACTTTTCTCCCGGCTGAAAGCGGATTGGGGGGCGGTACAATTTCAGGTAATTGAGTATGTCCGGATTGCCTGCCACCAGGGACTTGTCCCAGTGGTCAGACATTACCTTTTGATAATCAGGAAGGCCGGAGGTGTGGGTTAGCAGATGTCGGATCGTAATTCCCTTGTAGGGGAAGTCGACGTAATATTTCGTTACCAGGTCCTCATACTTGATTTTACCTTCCTCCTGAAGCATCATGATGATCATGGCAGTGAACTGCTTGGATACGGATGCCAGTTCAAAAATGGTAGACGTATCATTAGGAGTCATGGAGTTGTAGTCACGATAGCCGAAGGCTTTGGCGTATTGCACTTTTCCTTTTTGCTCCACCATAACGGTGCCACTGAAATCTGGAACAGTTGCAAACAACGAGTCGAGTTGTGCCGGTTTCCAGTTGCTGCGAGGGGTGGAGGAGCAGCCAGCGGACAGGAGTGCGCCTGTAGCGAGAATGAGGAGGTACTTCATCTGGTTCATGGTTCGCCAATAAAGATTTGCAAATGTAGAAGTCTGATA
>JBDHXU010000230.1:0-2579 GCA_039810905.1 Cyclobacteriaceae bacterium
CCATTATTTACATTCTGTTGTTCCGTCACACCCCAATTTTCTTCCTGCTCGCCGCGGCTTACGCTCAGAATAATTCCGACCGACAAGCCCGTGAAAATCATGGCCGTGCCACCCATACTGATGAGCGGCAACGGTTGACCTGTTATCGGACCGAGGCCAACCACCACCCCCATATTCACCATGGCCTGACAAACAAGATCAAAGCTCAATCCTGCAGACAACAGTCCACCGAACGCCCTTTCAGAGTTGTAGGCTGCTTTCATTCCACGATGCAGCAACAGGAGATAAAGCATCAGTACGACGATACCGCCGACCATTCCGTATTCTTCAATGACGATCGCATAGACGAAATCTGAATATGGGTTGGGCAGGATATTGCGCTGGTCGCTGTTCCCCGGGCCCTTGCCAAAAATGCCTCCGGTCGCCACGGCTATGCGGGCATGTTTGGCCTGGAAAGGCAGCTCAGTGCCGTTGATAAAACTGAGAATACGATTCTTCGCCGTTTCTCCTCTCACACCAAATTTCAAAGCAACTGCGCCAGCAAGAAGTCCCACCAGGATTAGCATGGCCAGGTACTTTACCGGCACCCGCCCGATAAACATGATCAGCATGCAGGTGGCAAAAAGCAATACAGCGGTGGACAGGTTGGTCAGCGCAATCAAGCCGCAGATCACGCCGCACCATATGAGCAACGGAATGAGGGAGTCCTTAATATCATCTATGTTTTGCTGCTTTTTGGAAAGCATGCTTGCCAGGTTGATGATGAGGGCCAGGCTTGCAAAATCCGAGGGCTGGAAGGTTGCATTGATTATAGGAAGCCGGATCCAGCGCGCCGCATCGTTAATGGTGGTACCATTGGTGAAGGTATAGATGAGCAGTGGCACACTCACCCATAATGCCAGCCTGGAGAGTTTTGAATAATAGCGATAGTCAATCTTGTGTGCGAACCACATGGCGGCCAGTCCGAGAAAAACCATGAATGTGTGCTTCAGCAGGTAGAGTTCAGGACTTACGGTACGCTTGTATGCGAGTGTACCGATTGAGCTGTACACAACCAGAATGCTGATCAACGAAAGGGCAAAGACCACGGCCCAGATCACCCGGTCACCCTGCAGATTTTCATCGGCCCACTCTTTGAATTTCTTCATAACCATTCTTTAATGTGCTGTACCTGCTTTTTCCGTTTCTTCCCTCATTTTCAACACTGCTGCCCGGAACTGGTTACCGCGGTCTTCATAGTTTTTAAAAAGATCAAAACTTGCACACGCGGGTGACAACAGTACTACGTCTCCGGGACTTGCCTCTGATTGGGCCATCCGCACAAGTTCTTCTACACTTTGCGTTTCCAGAACCTTTGGCACTACAGTGCTGAAGAATGATTTCAGTTTATCATTGTCTTTGCCGAGGCAAATCAGCGTCTTCACTTTCTTCATCACTTCAGCCTTGATCAGGTTGTAGTCATTGCCTTTGTCGATTCCGCCAGCTATCCAGATCAGGGGCTTGTCATAACTGCCCAATGCATAGACTACGGAGTCCACGTTGGTTGCCTTGGAGTCATTCACAAATTCCACCCCATCGATGGTGGCAATCGACTCCAGCCTATGGGGTGCGTTCTTGAAGGTCTTAAGTCCCTCACGGATCTTGACATCAGACACCTTTGCGAGGTAGGCTGCTGAAACTGCAGCCATGGTGTTGATCAGATTGTGCGTACCCTTCAGGGTTGTGTCTGCCTGAGCAATCTTGAATGATTTCTTCCCGAACTGGAATACCATCTTCTTGCCGTCGAAGTGGGCATGCGTGATGGCCTCCGGATCAAGTGATATCTCCACGCGATAGGCTTCTGTTGAACGGATCCGCGCTTCCGGCCCAGCTACAGGGTCATCAACATAATAGATGAAGTAGTCCTTTGAGGCCATGTTTTTAACCAGCCTGAATTTGCTGTTGATGTAATTCGCCATTTTATGTTCATAGCGATCCAGGTGATCAGGCGTGATGTTCAGCATCACTGCGATATGGGGATGGAAAGTCTGGGTTCCGTCCAGCTGGAAACTGCTTATCTCCAGCACATACCAGTCATATTCATCATGCATAACCTTCCGGGCGAAACTCTCCCCGACGTTGCCAGCCAGGGCAACCTTCTTGTCAGCAGACTTCAGGAGGTGATAAGTAAGGAGCGTAGTAGTGGTTTTACCATTGGTGCCGGTAATCGCAATGACTTTGCCCTTTGCATACCGGAAAGCAAACTCGATCTCATCGACGATATGTATCTTCTTCCTGTGTAGTTTCTTTATGATTTCTGCCTTTTCAGGAATACCGGGGCTCTTGATTACCAGATTGGCGTTCAGGATTTTTTCTTCTGTATGCCTGCCCTCTTCAAACTCGATATGGTTTTCAAGGAGATCATTGCGGTACTTCTCCTTCAGTTGACCATCATCTGAAACAAATACCTCATAGCCCTTTGATTTGGCCAACAGGGCTGCACCCGTTCCACTTTCTCCTCCGCCAAGAATTACAACTCTTTCCATTATCTGAGTTTAAGTGTTGCCAGACTTAGAATGGCCAGCAGTATTCCTATAATC
>JBDHXU010000231.1:0-2543 GCA_039810905.1 Cyclobacteriaceae bacterium
AATAAAAATACGATTTCACGCAAAGCCGCTAAGCTCGCAGCTTGTTCACGGATGGATTATCTGAAATACTTTTGCCTAGCAGGGCTCGGAAGTTCGCAATGATTCTACGAAAGCGAATTGTCCTTCTTTTCGTGCCCGGGCCCAAAGATTATGTTTGCATACTAAGCCTGATTTTATAATGACTCAACAGAGTGCTTCAAAGGCCATTAACAACTCTACGGATCCCATTTTTAATAAGATTCACATTGAAATTGATGAGCAGCCCAAGGCGTAGGTTCGTAAGTCGCAGATAGGTCAACAATTGTTTACTGTGTAATGGTGTTAACTCTTCTATTGATTTGATTTCTATGATAACTTTTTCCATTACAAGAATGTCCAATCGGAACCCTATTTCAAGGCGAACCTCGTTGTGAATTAGCGGTATTGGAAATTGTCTCTTAATGGGCAATCCAGCTTTCTCAAGTTCATAGCTCAGAATTCGCTCGTATACTGATTCCAGGAGGCCGGCGCCGTATTGATTGTGAATTTTGAATGCGCAATCAACTACTATCTTAGAAATTTCGTTTTCAGTCATATGGTCTCAAACTTACTTCGTTGGCCAATGGCCATCAATCATGTTTTCCAGACTATTTGGGGCTTAATACAATTCTATGAATCCTTGCGATCTTCCGAGCTTGCGAGGCCTACTTATTAAATATTAAACGAATTGCGTCTTGGCGCCTTTGCGTGAACCTGACTTTCAGCAGAGCTCTGGCAGGACCAGAATAAGGCGCAGGATGCAGTCCATGATATGTTCGTGAAGATCATCGAGCGGCCGGATCGGGTTGATGCAGACAGAAAATTCTCCACCTGGATCTACGCCGTGGCTCACAACTTCTGCAAGAATGAATACCGGCGGCATTTGTTCAGGCAGTCGGCCATGAACGGTCACAAGCCTGAACAGACAATCCCATCTCACGACGGCATCAGCATTGATCATGAAGCGTTCAGGGAAAAGCTTGAGGGGATCTTGCATGAGGAGGGCGAAGACATGCGTACCATGATGGTGCTGCGTCATGAGTTGGAGTTGTCCTTCCCTGAGATTGCATCAATAGTGGAACTGCCGGAAGGTACAGTGAAGTCACGATTGTTCTACCTGAAGAAACGTCTTGCATCGGCACTTGAACCTTATCGCATTATTATCGAAAAATAGGAGGCTTTATGGAATACCTGGATCGCTTTGAGAAACTCTTGAAAACCTATAATTACCGGTCACTGCCACCGGATGATAAGGCATGGGTATCTCAGTTTGTATCATCCGAAGAGGAATATGAATCCCTTCGAAGAACGACTCAGGAGATGGAGAAACACTTCACTCCTGCATCGCTTTCTCCTGCACACGGGCAGTTACAGTCTCTCCGGCAGCACTGGAAGGCCACACATTCCATCGCACCATCGGGGATACGAACGTTGTGGTCAGTGCCTGCCTATGCGGCTGTGCTTGCGTTGACACTGGTTGGTGTAATCGGCTGGTATGCCGGTTCCAGGATTGGTGTACGACCAGTCTACCGCGACAGGCTGGTCACCCGTACCGACACTGTGACCATCATGACAAGGCCCGACACGATTCTAGTGGAGCGCGTGATCTACCGTAACGTGCCGGCGCTCGTGCCAGTTACCGTATCCAACAAGGAGGAGAAGAAGAACGCCCAGACAGGGGGTGTGAACATGAAGGAAAAAGAGGAATTGGAGAAACTGATGGTGACGGGAAGTTTCTAGTTTCTTGTTTCGGGTTCCGAGTTCCAGGTTCCGAGTTCTGAGTTTCGGACGTCTATGATCAAATCAGCGTCTCCCCGCCTCTGAGGTTAAGTTACTCTGCGGTCACTTCGTCAGGGTGGACAATTCTTTCCTGAAGAACCCCATAAAAAGCAACAGCATCAAGGCCGTATGCAGTGTGATAAACAGCGGCGTTCCCATGATCCACGGCTCGGCGAGGAACCCGTCAGCCAGCAGTTTGTTAAGGAAAGTGAAGCCGTAGATGCCTAGCACCAGCAACGGTAACACCATGAACCCGATGTTGTACAACCAGCCAAAACGGTTTTTCACCGCCATAAAGGACCCAACGATGGGCGGAAAAGCCATGAGAAATACCAGCAGAATGGAGAGAATCTTGAAGTGAGGCTCAGCAATTGTGCCCTTGGTAAAATTCCGCATTACCACCATCTCATCTCCCCCTCCCATGAGTACTGTCATGATGCGGGCCTGCGGTACATCGGCCCAGATCATTGCAAAGCCTATGGACTGTTTTCGCGGATCAGGGTTCTTGAGCATGAACATGCCGATCCATGCGAGCGTCATGCTGAACACGGGACCCGCGATGGTTGGCCAGTACCAGTTCGGGTTGGTCTCCTTACACGATTGGCAAAGGCTCCATGCATTGAAGTCCCGGCTCTCCGGCCAGCAACCACAAATAATTTTACCCACGATGAAATGCGCAATCTCGTGGCTCTCGCCCATCAACATGGCAAAGACCAGAAAAGCCAGTATGTTTTTCCAGGTGAGGT